>CAZIVZ010000173.1:0-7211 GCA_964542495.1 uncultured Aquihabitans sp. | reverse complement strand
CGGGCGGCAGGAGGGGCGGGTGGTTCAGCCGCGTCAGCCCGTCGGCCAGGGGCTCGTGGAAGCAGTCCTGGTAGACGGTGGAGGCGGCCGCCGAGTCACGGAACAGGTAGGCCAGCTCGTCGGCCACGTAGCGGTAGTTCACGTTGAAGGCGGCGGCACCGGCCTTCGACGCCCCGAGCTGGGCCTCCAGGTAGGCGTTGCCGTTCTGGAGGTACAGCCCGACGTGGTCGTGCGGGCTGGCCCACCCGGGGAGGTCGGCCAGCGTGCCGTGGCGGCCCAGGCCGTGGGCGCGCAGCACGTCGGCCAGGCGGCGGGTCCGGTCGGTGACCTCCCGCCAGGTCCACGTGCGGTCGCGCCACACGAGGCACGGGCGGTCGGCCAGGGCCGCCGCCAGCGCCTCGTGGATCTCGGCGAGGTTCAGCTCCACGGGGGAGCGGGTCAGTCGTCTTCGACGGTGACGCGCTCGATGACCACGTCGTCGACCGGTCGGTCGCCCCGACCGACCGGGGTGGTGGCAATGGCGTCGACCACGGCCCGGCTCTCGGCGTCGGCGACGGCGCCGAAGATGGTGTGCTTGCCGAGCAGGTGCGGGGTGGGCCCGACGGTGATGAAGAACTGGGAGCCGTTGGTCCCCTTGCCGCCGCGGCTCCCGGCGTTGGCCATGGCCAGCACGTAGGGCTGGTCGAAGTCGACCCCCGGCGCGATCTCGTCGTCGAACTGGTAGCCCGGCCCGCCGGTGCCGCTCCCGGTGGGGCAACCGCCCTGGATCATGAAGCCGTCGATCACCCGGTGGAACACGAGGCCGTCGTAGAAGGGCTTCGTCCGCTCCCGCCCGTCCTCGAGGTCCTTCCAGGAGGGCTCGCCCTTGGCCAGGCTGGTGAAGCTGCCCACCGTCCTGGGGGCCTTGTCGGGGTAGAGCTCCAGGCGGATGTCGCCTCGGTTGGTGTGGAGGGTTGCGTGCATCCCCCGATCCTGCCACGTCAGGTGGGGCACATCCGCTCGAGGGCCACCACCACCGTGTGCGGGTCGACGCCGCGGTGGACCCACCCGCCCACGCCGAACACCAGGGCGGCCACGGCCGCCTGGGCGGCCACGTCGGCCTGCGGATCGGCGGTGGCGATGCGGCGCACCCACCGTCCGCGGACGCCGTGCAGGGCGGGGTGGTCGAGGCCGCCGCTCGCCACCAGCACCCCCCAGGCGTCGCGCTCGGCGTCCACGAACGCGAACAGCCCGGCCGTGATGGCCTGGATGCACTCGCGCGAGGTGGTGGCCCGGCGCAGGCCGTGACCGACCCAGGCGTCCGTGCGGCCGACGATGCGCACCTGCACGGCGTCGAGCAGCCCGCGCCGGTCACCGAGGTAGGCGTGGACGAGCGGTCGCGAGACGCCGGCCTCCTCGGCCACCTGGTCGAAGGTGAGCAGCAGCGGGTCGCCCTCGGCGAGGAGCCGTTCGGCGGCGTCGACGATGAGCCCCCGGCGGACCTCGGGGTCCAGCCTCGGGGCCCGGGCGCGGTCTGGTCCCGTCAGCTCCGGGCTCCGGTGAGGGTGACCTCGGCGATCGACTCGCCCGGCTCGAGCGGGTGGTGGCAGGCCACGAACTGGTCGGGCGCCACCTGGGTCATCTCGGGGACCTCGTCCTTGCACACCTGGTCGGCGCGAGGACAGCGGGTGCGGAAGCGGCAGCCCGACGGGGGAGCGAGGGGCGAGGGGATCTCGCCGGCCAGGGTCTGGCGGGACTCGGGCCGCACCGCGGGGTCAGGGACCGGGATCGCGCTCAGCAGGGCCGAGGTGTACGGGTGGGCGGGCTGGGCGTAGAGCACGTCGGGGTCGCCGACCTCGCACAGGCGACCGAGGTACATCACCGCGACGCGGTCCGAGATGTTCTTCACCACCGCGAGGTCGTGGGCGATGAAGATCATGGTGAGCCCGTACTGGGCCTTCATGTCCTCGAGCAGGTTCAGGATCTGTGCCTGCACCGACACGTCGAGCGCCGACACCGGTTCGTCGCACACGATCAGCTTGGGCTCGGTGATCACGGCCCGGGCGATCGAGATGCGCTGGCACTGCCCGCCGGAGAACTGGAAGGGGCGGCGACCGCGGGCGACGTCGGGGTCCATGCCGACGGTGAGGAGCATCTTGTCGACCTTCTCGGCCCGCTCCTCCTTGGTGCCCATCTTCCAGATGTCGAGGCCCTCGGCGATGATCTCCTCGACCTTGCGGCGAGGGTTCAGCGACGAGATCGGGTCCTGGAAGATCATCTGGACCTGGGTGCGGACCTGGCGCAGGTCGTCACCGCTCAGGCCGGTGAGGTCGGTGCCGTCGAAGACCACCCGGCCGCTCGTGGGGGGCGGCAGCTGCATGATCGCCTTGCCGGTGGTGGACTTGCCGCAGCCCGACTCACCCACGAGGCCGAGCGTCTCGCCGGGCAGGACGTCGAGGTTCACCTCGGTGACGGCGTGGACCTTCTGCTTGCGGCCGGAGCGGAACTCCACCACCAGGTCCTCGACGCGCAGCAGGGACTCGGAGGCGTCGCGCAGGTGCGCGGTGCCGGTGCCGGCCATCAGCCGGGCTCCCCGGCGCCCGGGTCGGTGCCGACCGCGGTGGCGGCACCCACGCTCACCGCCACGGAGCTCGCCAGCACGCCGTGCACGGGGAAGTGGCAGGCGTAGAGGTGGGTGGGGTCGGCGGCGTCGGCCACGAGCTGGGGGTCCTCCGTGTGGCACCGGTCCTGGGCATAGGGGCACCGCGGCGCGAAGGCGCAACCCTCGGGAAGGTTGACCAGATCCGGTGGGCGACCGCCGATGGCGTCGAGCCGGGTGTGCTTGTCCATCTCGAGCTTGGGGATGGAGCGCAGCAGGGCTTCGGTGTAGGGGTGGCGCATGTGGGCGAACAGGGAGGCGGAGGATGCCTGCTCCACGATGCGGCCGGCGTACATCACGGCGATGTCGTTGGCCCGCCCGGCCACCACGCCCAGGTCGTGGGTGACGAGGATCATCGCCATCTGGCGGTCCTGTTGCATGGCCTGGAGCAGATCGAGGATCTGGGCCTGGACGGTGACGTCGAGGGCGGTGGTGGGCTCGTCGGCGAAGAGGAGCTTCGGCCCGCACGCCAGGGCGATGGCGATCATGATCCGCTGACGCATCCCACCGGACATCTCGTGGGGGTACATGCGCAGGCGCCGGGTGGGCTCGGGGATGCCCACAGACTCCAGGAGCTGCAGGGCGGTGTCGCGGGCCTGCTTCTTGGTGAGATCGATGTGCTCGTGGAGCGACTCGGTGATCTGCTGCTCGATGCGCAGGACGGGGTTCAGTGCGGTCATGGGGTCCTGGAACACCATCGCCATCTGATCGCCCCAATACGAGCGCATGACCTTGGCATCGGCGTTGAGGATCTCCGCGCCCGCGAAGCGCACGCTCCCGCTGCGGGTGGCGTTCGGGGGCACCAGGCCCATGATCGAGCGCGAGAGCACGGACTTGCCCGACCCGGACTCGCCCACCACGCCGAGGGTGCGCCCCCGACGTAGGGTGAGGCTGATGCCGCGCACGGCGCGCACGGGGCCTCGCGGCGACGAGAACGTGGTGTGGAGGTCCTCCACCTCGAGGAGGATCTCCCCCGGGGCGACCGGCGGGAGCTCGGTGGGGTCGGCGGGTGCGGGGGGCTGGGCCGACCCGATGGGCTCGTGCTCGTCGGTCACAGCGCGCTCTCCCGCACGTCGAAGCGGGTGCGGACGACGTCGCCCAGGTAGTTCAGCGCCATCACCGTCAGGAACATCCCCGCGATCGGGATGAACATGATGAACGGTGCCTCGTCCATGTCCTGTCGCCCGGCGTCGATCATGTTGCCCCAGGTGGCGGCGGGCGGGTCGACGCCGGCACCCAGCAGGGCGAGGCCGCCTTCGGCCACGATGGCGATGGCGATGCCGAGCAGCGTGATGTAGGCCATGGCCGGCAACACGTTGGGAAGGATCTCGCGGAACAGGATCCGACCACTGGTGGCGCCCTGGGCCCGGGCGGCGGTGACGAAGTCCCGCTTGGCCCAGGCCATGGTGTTGGCGCGCGTGATGCGCGCCAGTGCGGGTATCGACACGATGCAGATGGCGATGATCAGGATCACCTGGCCGCTGAGACCTCCCTCGTTCTCGGCCGGGTTGCCCTTCAGCACGGCCACCAGCGCCAAGGCCAGCACCAGCGCGGGGATGGCCAGCATGATGTCGAACAGGCTGGCCAGCACGTTGCCGATCCAGTTGCGGTAGTAGCCCGCCAGCAGGCCCAGCAGGCCGCCGATGATGAGGGCGAGGATCACCGCCGTGAAGGCGATGGTCAGCGAGACCCGCGCCCCGAAGATGAGCCGGGCCAGCATGTCGCGCCCGTTGGCGTCGGCGCCGAGGATGAGGCCCTCCTGTCCGGGGGCCAGCTTGGGGATCGACGCCACCTCGGCGCTCGGGTCGTTCAGCGGGAGCACCGGGGCCAGCAGCGCCGCCCCGAGGACCAGGACCATCCAGCCGCCGGCGATCCAGGCCCCGATCGGCAGGCGCTTGGCGCGCTCCGCCTCGGGCTCGATCTGCTCGACGACGAGCGGGACGGCCTCGATGCCGTGGGCCTTGGGCGTGCTGGCGGTCACGCGGCGCGCTCCCGGATCCGAGGGTCGAGGACGGTGTAGAGGTAGTCGATCAGGAAGTTCAGCAGCACGAACGAGATGGCGATGATGGCCACCAGGCTCTGGAGGGCCACGTACTGCCGGGAGAAGATGGCCTCGCCGACGAGCGTGCCGAGCCCGGGGATCTGGAACAGGAACTCGATGACCACGGCACCACCGATGAGCGTGCCCACGTTCAGGCCGGCCACGGTGAGCAACGTGAGGCTCGAGGGGCGCAGGGCGTGGCGCCACAGCACCCGCCGGTTCGAGATGCCCTTCGACTTCGCCATCAAGATGAAGTCCTCCTGGAGCGTGGCCACCAGGTCCGAGCGCAGCAACCGCATGTAGATGGCGATCTGGCCGAGTGACAGCGCGATCACCGGGACGACCATCGACTTGAGGTGGTCGGGGATGCTCTCGCTCGGTGCGGTGTAGCCCTGTGTCGGCACCCATCCCATCTTCACGCCCAGCCAGTAGGTGAGGAGCAGCGCGGTGGCGAAGTTGGGCAGCGAGATGAACCCGAACGCCATGGAGTTCAGCGCCTTGTCGGTCCGGGTGCCCGCCCGGTACGCGGCGACCACGGCCAGGGGGATGGCGATCAGCAGCGAGAAGATCTGCGTGTAGACGATCAACAAGATGGTGGTCGGGGCGTTGTTCTTCACCCGGCCGCTCACCGGTTCGGTGTCGCTGGAGGAGTAGTAGTTACCCAGGTCTCCCGTGACGAAGCCACCAGCCCACTTGGCCCATCGCACCGGCAGCGGGTCGTCGAGGTTGTTGTCCTCGCGGAACTGCTGCTGGAGCGACTGGTTCGGGGTGGTGTCGAAGGGGATCACCACCACCTCCGGCTTGCCCGGGACCAGCGACATCAAGAACACGGTGAAGAACGTGACGACCACGAACACCACGGCGAGCTGGAGCAGCTTCCGTCCCAGGATCAGCACGTCGGGCCCTTGTCAGCGACGCCGAGGAGCACGGTGGCCGAGGCGCCCCCGCCCGCTACTCGACCCACAGGCCGATGAGCGAGTGCCCGGTGGCCAGGCCGGTGTTGGGCTGGCGGGCCTTGTCGTCGGTGGAGGCATCGCCGGGCTTGGAGGCGTCCTCGCCCGGCAGCGGCGGACCGAGGAGGCCGTGCACGTTGGCCGACTCGGCCACCGCCCAGGGCGTGTACCACGACCAGATGCCGTGCACCTGGGTGGCCATCCGCCTGGTGAGGTCCTGGTAGATCGCCTTTCGCTTGGCGGGGTCGGCCTCGCTGCGGCCCTCGTCGAGCAGCCTGTCGACCTCGGGGTCGTTGACGCCGGCGAAGTTCACCAGGTTGGGGGTCAGGCTGCCGTCCTCGCCCTTGGTGCCGCTGTAGAACCACACGTAGAGGCTGTCGGGATCGCCCCCGGGGTAGTTGCGGAACAGCATGGCCTGGTACTTCTTGCCGATGGCGTCGTTGATGAGCCCGGCCTGGTCCCGCACGACGATCTTCACCGTCACGCCCGCGGCCTTGGCCCGCTGCTGGATGAGCTCGGCGAGGCGCTTGACCGTGGGGGCGTTGGTGGCGTGCAGGGTGAACTCCGGCTTGCCGCCGTCGGCCACGTACTCCTTGATGAGCTTCTCGGCCGCAGCCTTGTCGTAGGCCGGGAACCCGGGGTCCTTCACGTAGGCGATGGAGTCCGGGGCGAACGGGCTGTCGGCGATGGTGGGCAGCCCGTCGTTCATGATGTCGTTGATCTGGCTGCGATCTGCGGCCATGGCCAGCGCCTTGCGCATGCGGATGTCGTCGAACGGCGGGGCGGTCTGGTTCATCTGCACGAACGAGACCTCGGCGGCGTCCTCGGACACCATCATGTTGATCTTGCCGTCGTCTCGCAGGTCCTTGAGCTTGCCGCCGATGGTCTCGGCGTCGGAGGTGTGCATGATGTTGATGTCGCCGCTCTCGATGGCCTGGTTGCGCACCTCGACGTCGGTGATCGGGCGGAACTCGATCGAGTCGGCGTAGGGGTAGGGCTTGCCGTCGGGGGCGATCTGCCAGTAGTCCTCGTTGCGCTCGGCGACGAACTTCTCGTTCGGGTTCCAGCTCACGAACTTGAACGGGCCGGTGCCCACCAGCTTGCGGGCGCAGCTGTCCTTGTCGTCGAGCTGCGACTGGGCCATGATCCCGAGGCGCGAGGAGCTGTAGAGGTAGGACGGGAACGCCACCCACGGCACCACGGTCTTCACCTGCACGGTGTCGGGCGCCGTCACCTCGACGCTCTCGATGTTGCGCAGGTTGAACGCCAGCAGCAGCGAATCGCGACCGGGGTAGGAGCCGCGGTAGGCGTCGAGGTTGTTCTTGACGACCTCGGCGGTGAGGTCGGTGCCGTCGTGGAACTTGACGCCCTTGCGGATCACGATGTCCCAGGTCTGGTAGGCGTCGTCGTGGGTGATCGACTTGGCGAGGTAGGGGACGTAGTCGCCTTCGGCGTTCGGGACGGTGAGGGTGTCGTACACGGCCCGCACGACCATCATGCCGGCGATGGCGAGCTGGCCCTCGGAGAGGCAGAAGCCGCCGTTCGTGTCGGCCTCGAGCCCGTAGATCAGCTTGCCGCC
>CAZIVZ010000172.1:0-7226 GCA_964542495.1 uncultured Aquihabitans sp. | reverse complement strand
GCCTACCTGGAGGCCCAGCTGGCGGCGTCGAAGGCCGGCGCGGCGGCCTTCAACGTGAACTACCGCTACGTCGCCGAGGAGCTCGCGTACCTGTTCCGCGACTCGGCGGCGGCGGCGATCGTCTACCAGGACTGCTACCGCGACACCCTCGCCGACGTCCTCCCCCGCCTCGACCACCGCCCGCTCCTGCTGCGCGTGGCCGACGGGTCGGGCCACGACCTGCTGCCCGGCGCCCTCGACTACGAGGAGGCGCTGGCCGCGGCGTCGCCCGAGCGACCCGACGTGGCGTGGCTCCCCGACGACCTGTACGTGCTCTACACCGGCGGCACCACGGGCAACCCCAAGGGCGTGCTGTGGCGCCAGGCCGACTTCCTGGTCGCCGCGCTCGGTGTCCGCCGTCGGGACGGGAGCGACTACGAAGCACTCGACGAGCTGGTGGAGCCGGCGCTGGCTCGCAACCTCGCCACCCTCCCGGCACCTCCGCTCATGCACGGGGCCGCCATGTGGAACGCCCTCAGCACCTGGATCAGCGGCGGCACCATCGTCATCCAGGACCACGTCGACCACCTCGATCCGGCCGACATCCTCGACACCTGCGAGCGAAACGACGTCACGTCCCTCCTCATCGTCGGCGACGCCTTCGCGCGCCCCTTGCTCGACGAGCAACGGGTCCGACCGCGCGACCTCGGCGCGCTGCGCTTCGTGCTGTCCGGTGGGGCCATCTTCTCTCCCGCTCTGCGGGCGGACCTGCTCGAGCTGGTGCCCCAGGTGCGCATCGTCGACGTCCTCGGCTCCTCCGAAGCCGGGCGGCAGGGCGTGGCCAACACGCGGGCCGGTACGGTCACCGGGCCCACCCGGTTCGAGCCGTCGGCCACCACGGCGATCCTCGACGCCGAGCGACGGTCGGTCCTCGACCGGTCCGACACCTCCACCGGGTGGCTCGCCCAGGGCGGGCGCATCCCTCGCGGGTACCTGAGCGACGAGGCCAAGACCCGGGCCACGTTCCCCGAGGTCGCCGGGCGCCGCTGGGCCGTGGCCGGCGACCGCGCCGCGTGGCGGCCGGACGGGTCGATCGAGCTGCTCGGGCGTGACTCGGTCACGATCAACACGGGGGGCGAGAAGGTCTTCGCCGAGGAGGTCGAGCAGGCGCTCAAGCACCACCCGGCGGTGTACGACGCCCTGGTGGTCGGCCGTCCCAGCGAGCGGTGGGGCCAAGAGGTGGTCGCGGTGGTGTCGCTCCGGGAGGGCCGGACGGCCGACGTCGGGGAGCTGCGGGCCGCCGCCGCGGAACACCTGGCCCGCTACAAGCTGCCCAAGGCCGTCGTGTTCCGGTCGGCGATCGCCCGCAGCCCGAGCGGCAAGCCCGACTACGCGTGGGCCCGTGCCCAGGTCGGACCATCGCCGTCCTGAGCAGGTCAGCACCACCGTCGGGGTGGCGCCGGCCGGGTTCGGGCCGGTAGCGTCCCGGCCGGGGTCGGAACACACGTTCGGCGCCCATCGGCCCATGCAGCAACGTTCCGTCGCCCTCCCCTTCGCCATCGACCTGGCCACCACCCTCTCCGGGTTGCGGCGCGGTCGCCACGATCCGACCTGTCGCTTCGGGCCCGACGGGATCTGGCGGGCATCGCGCTACCCCACCGGCCCGGCCACGCTCCACCTCGTCGCCCAGGGATCGCGGGTGGAGGCCACGGCGTGGGGAGCCGGCGCCGAGGCGGCGCTCCACGGGGTGCCCGCCCTCGTCGGCTGCCTGGACGACGACGGCGGGTTCGCACCCGACCACCCCGTGGTGGCCCGGCTGTGGCGGGACCACGCCGACCGGCGGATCCCGCGCTCGGGCGCGGTCGCCGAAGCCCTGGTGGCCTCGGTGCTCGAGCAGCGCGTCACCACCTTCGAGGCCCGGCGAGCCCAGGGCCAGCTCGTGGCCCGCTGGGGCGAGCCGGCCCCGGGGCCCACCGACCTCATGGTGCCGCCGCACCCCGAGGTGCTGGCCGGCGTCGCCTACTACGACCTGCACGTGCTCGGCGTCGAGAAGAAGCGCTCAGACACGCTCCGTCGCGTGGCGGCCAACGCTCGACGCCTCGACGCCCTGGTCGATCTGCCCGTGGCCGACGCCCACGCCCGACTGCTGCGGACGGCCGGCATCGGTCCCTGGACCGCCGCCGAGGTGGCGCTGGTCGCCTTGGGCGACGCGGATGCGGTGCCCGTGGGCGACGTCCACCTGCCGTCCGACGTCACGTTCGCGCTCACCGGCGAGGCCGTCGACGACGACGACGCCATGCTCGAGGTGCTCGAGCCGTTCGCGGGCCAGCGCGGCCGGGTGATCGCCCTGGTCAAGGCGGCCGGCATCCACGCCCCGCGCCACGGTCCCCGGTACGCGCCGCGCGACATCCGGAGCCAGTAGCCCGCCACCACCTGTGGACAACTTCCGCAATCCACAGGGTTCGACCTCTCGTTGCCCACACCGCACCCGTCGTAGGTTGACCGGTGGGATCACGAGGAGGACGTCATGTCGAGCTACCAGGTCACGCTGAAGGACCGCACGATGGAGCGCATCGAGGGGGCCGACGCCTACCAGCAGGAAGGCCAGATGACCACGTTCTTCGCCACCGCGTCCGGGCGCAACGTGGTCGACACGTGGAGCACCCGCATCGCCAGCTTCCGCACGTCGGAGGTGGTGATCATCCGCCGGCTCGACCCCGTGGCCGCCGACCTCGGCGACCTGCGGGCCCCCGCCTTGCTCGGCGCCGGTGCGCCCGACGGCGTGGCCGACGCGCGAACCTGGCCCGCATGTCGCTGACCGATCCCGTCCCCGCCTCGCTGGCCTTCGCCTGCCCCCGTTGCGCCGCCCAGGTCGACGAGGCGTGGTACGGCCCGTGCACGACCTGCCGGCAGCACCTCCGCTCCACGGTGCGAGGCGAGGCCCATGAGCTCACCGCCGACGAGTACGTACCCAAGATGAACGTGACCCCCAACGCCGTGGCCACCAAGGACTGACCCTTCCGCTCGGGTGCTGCTTCCCTACGGCGTCCGGGGCGTGAAGCGCACCACCGAGGCCCACTCGTAGGCATCCGACGGCTGGGTGAGCACCTCGGGCACGCGCTCGGCACCGAGCGCGTTGTACACCGCCGGGCAAAGGTCCTCGTGGGTCCGGTAGTTGGTGCTGTACACGAAGAAGATCTGGTGGGAGCCCGCCCGTTCGAGCACCTCGGCGGCGAACTCCTCCGGCGACACCCCCCGGAGGCGCTCCTTGTAGTCCACCCAGTCGACGAGCTCGGGGCGGGCCAGCTCGGGGAAGGTCACCTGGTCGAACCCGTCGCCGAGCAGCCGGGACGTGGACGGGCCGAGCTGGTCCGGGCAGTACACCACGAGGTCGCCGGGCTCGCCGGCGGCCTCGATGGCGTCGGCCGAGCGGCGGGCATCGGAGCGGGCTTCGGTGACGTTGAGCGCGCTGACCAGCCCCCCGAGGCCCAGCAGAACCGCGAGGGTGGCCAGCACCACCGGACGGCTGCGCAGCTGATCGACGCCGAGGGCGGCGAGCAGCAGGAAGAAGGGGAAGAACACCGACGCGTAGCGGGTGGCGTAGGTGGCTCCGGTGGCGTACCCCACCACGCAGGCCAGGGCGAGGGTGCCGGCGATCAGGATGGCGAAGGGTCGCCCCTCTCGGCGGGTGCGCACGTCGAGCTCGACGTGGAAGCGGTCGGTGGCCGCCCCGAGCAACCCGATCACCAGGGCCAGGCCCAGCAGCCACCCGAGCAGCTCGCCCTCGGCCCGGGGCCCACCGCCGAAGTCGGAGAGGGTGAAGCTGACCATCTCCGTCGGCCGGACCGGACGGGCCCACGGCGTTCCGGTGTGCGCCCCCTGGTAGAGCAGGTTCGGGAGCCACGGGAGGAGCGCGAGCCCCCCCACCGCCAAGGCGCCCAGGACCCCGACCGTGGCCCGCAGGTCGTCGGTCCGACCGTCGCGGCGGGCCCGCCACGCGTGCACCACCAGGCCGATCACGGCGGCGCCCAGGAACCACAGCGCCCAGTAGTGGGTCCACACGAGCAGCCCGACCGTGGCGGCGAGGGCGGCCAGGCGCGCCGGCCGGGGCGATCGGAGGGCGTCGTCGGCCAGCAACCAGCCCGCCAGCGCCAGCACCGACACCATGGCGTACATCCGGGTCTCGGCGGCGTAGCGGACGCCGTAGGGCGAGACGGCAAGGAGGCACACCGCGTAGACGGCCACCCGGGCACCGCCGAGGCGACGGGCCGCCACGAACAAGAGGGGGAACAGCGCCAGGCCCCAGATGCCGCTGAAGGCCCGCACCGCCACCGAGCCCTCGCCGAACACGCCGATCCATCCGTGCAGCAGCCAGTAGTAGAGCGGGGGATGGCCGTCGTGGCGCAGCGCCTCGCCGATGTCGCCCAGGGGCAGCCGGGCGATGTTCACGCTCAGGGCCTCGTCGAGCCACAGGGGCGACCGGGACGCGAACCGCAAGACGACGCCCGACAGCAGGGAGCCGGCCACCAGGGCGATGAACACCGAACGCCACCGACCCCACCCCGACGTGGTGGCGAGGGGGTCATCTCCGGGTCCGGCCACGGCGGGGGACGCTACCGCGCCCGGTTTGACCGACCCAACGCACCCCTCCGGGCCCGACCGAGGTCCTTCCACCGTTGCAGCGGATGCTCGAGGAGGTGCCAGCTCAGCGCCGCGCAGCCCAAACCGAGCCCGACGCCGACGGCGAGGACGTACGGGAACGAGGCGTCGCCGGCGAGCGACGGGTCCCATCCGGCACGCCCGGGGGCGCTCACCGCCCGCTTCATCCAGTCGAAGTGCCACAGGTACCAGCCGTAGGAGACGGCACCGACCCAGACCAGCGGCCGGGCCGACCAGACCCGCCGCAGCCCGCTCTGCCCGGGACCGGCGGGACCGAACACCGCCGGGAACATCAGCAGGGCGCTGATGGCCGCCAGCACGAACTGGCGCCGGTGCCAGAACCAGCCGGTGTAGCCGGGGTCGAAGGGAACCGGGCCGACGCGGTAGGCGTACCAGGCGAACAGGGCGAGCGCTCCCGCCCAGCACGGCCACACGGACCGGGCGAGCCGATCGAGGCGAGCACTGAGGGCGGGGTCGGTCGCGGCCCAGGCCGAGACGACGGCGAGGGCCATGCCGGTGGCGAACAGGTCGAGGTTGGTGACGAGCCAGTTGAACGAGATCCCCCGTCGGCTCGGCCACCACTGCTCCATGGCGATGCGACCCGCCACGCCGGCCGCCCACAGGGTTCCGCACCCCACCAGGTGGGCCACGGCGAGCGAGGTGCCCCGCGCCCGGCGAGCCGCCACGGCGAGGCCCGAGGCCCACAGCGGGACCAGCAGGTAGAAGGTGACCTCGGTGCAGAGGCTCCAGGCCTGCACGATGCCACCGAAGGACGTGTAGCGGTCGTAGATCTGCAAGAAGAGGTAGTACCGCCACCAGTTCGGGCCCAGCTCGAACGCTCCCGCCATCCAGAAGAAGGTCAGCGCCACCCAGTAGGCGGGGACGATGCGCAGCGCCCGCCGCCACCAGAACGAACGCCACGACGGATGGCTCCGCCCGTCGAGCGACGCCGCCACGAACGGGCGGTAGATCAAGAACCCCGACAGCACGAAGAAGATGGCCACGCCGCTGTCCATCACCGCAGCCGGGGTGGCCAGGAACCCGGCGCGCTCCGCGCCCGACAGGGCCGCCGCGTGGTGCACCACCACCATGGCCGCAGCCAGGGCGCGCAACGCCTCGAAGCCTGGGAAATGCCGCCGCGCCGCCACCGGTCCGGTAGTTTCGACCTGATCGCGTGCCGTCTGGGCCACCGTCATCAGGCTCCTGCCACCCTCCGCAGCGGTGAACGGACGGAGATGGCGGACCCGCGGACCATGCGTCCGAGTCTGTCACGCCCCACCACCAGGACGGTCCTGCCCCGATGTCCGACGTCGTTCCCGAGCCCTCCGACCTCGCCGACGAGCCCAGCCACCCTGAGGACGCACCCCTGGCCGCCCAGGCCGACGAGACACCCGAGGTGGTCGTGATCGGTGCCGGTCCCGCGGGCCTCACCGCGGCGTTCCAGCTCCACAAGCACGGCATCGCATCCACGATCGTCGAGTCCGACGACATGGTGGGCGGCATCTCCCGCACCGCCCAGCGAGACGGGTGGCGCTTCGACATCGGCGGCCACCGCTTCTTCACCAAGGTCCAGCCCGTCGAGGACCTGTGGCACGAGATCCTCCCCGACGAGGACTTCCTGATGCGCCCCCGCAAGAGCCGCATCTTCTACAACGGCAAGTACTTCGACTACCCCATCAAGGCCACCAACGCCCTGGTCAACCTGGGACCGATCGAGGCCGTCCTCTGCGTGGGCTCCTACCTGTGGGCGCGGATCCGCCCGCCAAAGGACCAGACCAACTACGAGGGCTGGCTGGTCGCCCGCTTCGGCTGGCGCCTGTACCGCACCTTCTTCAAGACCTACACCGAGAAGGTCTGGGGCGTGCCGGTGTCGGAGATGCCGGCCGACTGGGCCGCGCAGCGGGTGAAGGGGCTCTCGCTCGGCAACGCGATCGTCAACGCCCTCACCCCGAAGCGGAACCAGAAGGACATCACCTCGCTCATCGAGGAGTTCCAGTACCCCAAGTACGGGCCCGGGATGATGTGGGAGGTCTGCCGCGACAAGGTGGTGGCCCAGGGATCGAAGGTCTCCATGGAGACCACCGTCACCACGGTCAACCACGTCGGCGGCCGGGCGACCTCGGTGGTGGCCGAGCACCGTGGCGGGGGCTCCACGGAGTACGCGTGCAACGAGGTGATCTCCTCGATGCCCATCTCCCACCTGCTGCGCGCCATGGACCCACCCGTGCCCGCCGAGGTCCAGGCCGCCGCCGACGACCTGCGCTACCGCGACTACATGATCGTGGCGCTGGCCATGCCCGAGCAGCTCGTCGACTTCGACGACAACTGGATCTACATCCACGACCCCAAGGTGCGCACGATGCGCATCCAGAACTTCGGCTCG
The DNA here is from genome assembly GCA_964542495.1 of uncultured Aquihabitans sp. Taxonomy (GTDB): domain Bacteria; phylum Actinomycetota; class Acidimicrobiia; order Acidimicrobiales; family Iamiaceae; genus Aquihabitans. The sequence continues at coordinate 205 of CAZIVZ010000172.1, read as the reverse complement.
TGGTCGCCCTACATGGTCAAGCCCGGGCGCAACACCCTGGGCCTGGAGTACACGGTCTGGGAGGGCGACGACGAGTGGAACGCAGATGACGACTGGCTGATCGAGCGAGCCAAGCAGGAGCTCGAGCAGCTCGGCCTGTGCAAGGCCGGCGAGATCGAAGCCGGGTGGGTGGTCCGCCAGGCCAAGGCCTACCCGATCTACGACG
>CAZIVZ010000171.1:0-7229 GCA_964542495.1 uncultured Aquihabitans sp. | reverse complement strand
CACGACGAACCATCCGACGCCAGCGGCGAAGCCGTGGCCACCGAGGAGGCTGCACTCGTTGACTGACCTGGCCGAAACCACGGCGGTGGGCACCCCGGCGGGGGCCTCCGCGATCGACGATCACACCCACGTCACCGCCACCGGCATCTCCAACGAGAAGGTGGCCATGTGGGCCTTCCTCGGCTCGGAGTGCCTGCTGTTCGGTGGGCTGATCTCCACCTTCCTGCTCTACAAGGACCGGGCCGCCGACGGGCCCGTCCCCCACGACCTCTACGACATCGCCTTCACGTCGATCTCGTCGTTCGTGCTGCTGATGAGCTCGCTCACCATGGTGCTCGCCGTCTCGGCCATCGGTCGCGGCGACGACCGCGCCCTGCGGGCGTGGCTGCTCGTGACCGCCCTGCTCGGGTCGATCTTCATCTCGGGCCAGGTCTACGAGTTCAAGGAGTTCCTCAACGAGGGCCTCGGGTTCACCACCAGCCCGGCCGGTTCGGCCTTCTTCACCCTCACCGGGTTCCACGGCGTCCACGTGACCATCGGCATCGTGATGCTGATCTCGGCGGCGCTGCTCTCGCGCTCGGGGCGCATCACCCAGCGCAACGCCGAGGCGGTCGAGATCGTGGGCCTCTACTGGCACTTCGTCGACGTGGTGTGGATCATCATCTTCACCGTCGTGTACCTGATCAAGTGAGGTTGGAGCCATGACCGACACCACCACGGCCCTCGTCGACGCCGACCACGGCGACCACGACCACAGCCACGGCCTCGACGACCGGGGCTACGTCCGGATCGCCTTCATCCTCGCCTTCATCACCGGGGCCGAGGTGGCGTGGTCCTACCTCCCGATCTGGGACGACGCCAGCGGCCTCACCTCGTTCGTCGAGGTGGCGGGCCTCCTGGTCATGATGGCGGTGAAGTTCGCCATCGTCGCCGCGTTCTTCATGCACCTGCGCTTCGACAACAAGCTGCTCACCCGGCTCTTCTACTCCGGGCTGTTCCTGGCGGTGATCGTCTACGTGATCGTGCTCACCACGTTCGAGTTCTGGACCACCTGAGAGCGTTCTGAACCCTCAGCCCTCCAGGCCCAGGCGGCGGGCCTGGTCGCTCACCATCTGCTCGTGCGGGTCGGCCTCGGCGCGCACCTCCCGCCACTCGTCGAGCCGCGGGTACATGGCACCCAGCAACTCGGGGCGCATGCGGCTGTCCTTGGCCAGGTAGAGGCGACCGCCGGCCGCCACCACCCGCTCGTCGAGGCGATCGAGCAGGGCCGCTGACCCCGAGCGCGGGTCGGCCGGCAGGTCCATGGCGAGGGTCCAGCCGGGGATCGGGAACGACAGGTGGCCGGCGTTCCCGGTGCCGAAGCGCTTGAGCACGGCGAGGAACGACGGGCACCCCGAGGCGCTGACCTCGGCGACGAGCCGGCGGAGCTCCTCGGTGGCACCGACGGGCACCGCGCACTGCCACTGGAGCAGCCCGCCGCGCCCGTACACCCTGTTCCAGCGGTCCACCATGTCAAGCGGGTGGAAGAACGTGCTGATCGACTGGAGGTGGTCCCGCCGCCTCCGGGGGGCCTTGCGGTACCAGACCTCGTTGAAGGCCCGCACCGTGGCCGGGCGCACGAGGTTGAGCGGCGTGGGACCCGGGAACGTGGCCAGCGTGCCGCTCTCGAACGAGAGCGGCCGGGCGCGCTGTCGGGCGTCGAGCTGGTCGAGGCGGGCGAACTGGCCGCGGTCGAGGATGGACCGACCCCGGTGGGCGCCGCGCGCCATGAGGTCGATCCAGGCCACCGAGTACCGGTAGGCGTGGTCGCCGGACTCCATGAGGTCCAGCGTGGTGTCGAGGTCCGGGGTGCGGTCGGTGTCCACCGAGAGGAGGCTCGACTCGATGCGGTGCAGGCGGAACGTGGCGTCGACGATGATCCCGGTGAGCCCCATGCCGCCCACCGTGGCCCAGAACAGGTCCGCTCGACGGGTGGGCGTCACGACCTCGGGCCCTCCTGCCGGGGTGACCAGGGTGATCGATTCCAGGGCGTTGCCCCACGAGCCGGCGGCGTGGTGGTCCTTGCCGTGCACGTCGGCAGCCACTGCACCGCCGACGGTCACGTTGCGGGTGCCGGGGGTGACCGGGACGAACCAGCCGCGAGGCACGAGGTGGGTGATGAGGGCGTGGAGGCTGGTCCCGGCGGCGGCAGTGACCACGCCACGTTCGGGGTCGACGGGCCCGATGCCCGTCACCGCGGTGGTGTCCACCACCAGCCCACCGGCGTTCTGGGCGGGATCGCCGTAGGACCGCCCCAGCCCTCGTGCGATGACGCCGCGCGGCGCCGGCAGGTCGAGCACGCAGGCCAGGCCGCCGACATCGCAGGGGTGCACCACGGTGGCTCGCGAGGGGGCGGTGTTGCCCCACCCGCTGAGCAGGGCCTCGTCGGTGTCGAGCGTGACCGGTCCGGTCACGAGACGTACACCCCGGCCACGAACAGCACGGCCCAGATGGCGCCGAGCACCTGGAGGGTGCGATCCTCGAGCACCACGTCCTCGGGGGCGCCGCCGTGCCCGCTGTCGACCAGCAGGGCGTAGCGCAGGATCGCCAGGCCGAACGGCACGATCGAGAGCTGGAACCACGGGACCGACGCCTCGGCCAGCTCCGCCTTCTCGAACGCCCAGAGGCAGTACCCCACCAGCACGACCGCGGTGCTGACCGTCTGGAGCTCCGCCAGGAAGTCCGACGAGTAGGCGCTCAGGCTGCGGCGCGTGGTGGCTGCCTCATCACCCATCTCGCCGACCTCCGCCCGGCGCTTGCCCACCACCATGAACAGCGATCCGAACGTGGCCACGATGAAGAACCAGTTGCTGATCGGCACGTCGACGGCGGCGGCACCACCGATGGCGCGCAGGACGAACCCGGCGGCCACGGCCACCACGTCGACCACGGCGATGTGCTTGAGCCAGATGCTGTAGGCGGTGGTGAGGGTGACGTAGCAGGCGAGCACCACAGCCAGGTTCGGGTCGATGGCGGCGGCGGCGGCCACCGAGGCGAGGACGAACAGCGCGCCGAGCCCCCGGGCCAGCGCCAGCGGGATCTCGCCGGCGGCGATGGGACGGAACCGCTTGGTGGGGTGACGGCGGTCTGCTTCCACGTCGGCCGCATCGTTCAGGTAGTAGGTGCCTGCTGCGGCGAGGCAGAAGCAGACGAAGGCACCGCCGGCCTCGGCGAGGGCGGCCGACCGGTCGACCACTCCGGCGGCGCCGGGCGCCGCGAACACCAGCAGGTTCTTGACCCACTGCTTGGGACGGGCGGCCACCAGCAGTGCCGTGGGAAGCGACCGGCGGGGTCGTGCGCCCGGCATCGCTCGATCACCCAGATCACCGTCCACCGGCACAGACCCTAGTGCCGGGGCCCCACGGCCCGACCGGTGGTGAGGAGGTCCGAGGACGCGAAGGCGCGGCGATGTGGTGAACTGGGTGCAGGGCGCGGCGGCGAAGCGGAGTCGGCCCGGCCGATCGCGGAGGTCCACGTGTCACGACGGCTCGTCACCCGTTCGTTCACCGCCGCCACGGTGCTGGTCGCGGCCGCGGTCCTCACGGGCTGCCTGCCAACCAGCGCCCCGCCGCTCGGCCGGCCCGCCGTGCGCCAGGCGGCGTCGGCACCGGTGGTCTGGGACGCCTCCGATCCGGGGGTCCTGGTCACCGGCGGCAGGACCTATCTGTTCGGCTCCAACAACAACATGTTGCTGCCGGTGCGGGAGCTCACCTCGTTCACCGGCAGCCTCGACGCCAGCCGAGCGGCCTGGGACTCGGCCCCGCACGACGCCCTGCGCCAGAACCCCTACTGGATCAGCCCCGGGCTGCCCGAGATCTGGGCCCCGTCGCCGGTGAAGATCCGCACCCGCTACGTCGTGTTCTACGCCGCGCACCGGCGGGGGGCCCGAGACCGCAGCAACGACCAGTGCATCGGCCGGGCCATCGCCACCTCGCCGATGGGTCCGTACACCGCCGAGGCCGCCCCGATCTACTGCGGGCTGCCCGCCGAGCCGGGCTCCAACCCCTGGGGCCGGGGCGCCCTGGACCCGGAGGTCTTCCGGGCCCCCGACGGCTCGCTGTACCTGCTGGTGGCCCTGAGCCGCACCCGGGACAACATCGGCGTGCTGCGCCTGACCGCCGACGGCAAGGTGGTGGGTGGCATCAACGCCCGGCCCACCACGCTGGCCGGCCAGCGCTACGCGTGGCACGACGGTGTGGAGGACCGCAAGCTCGACGCCACGTTCCTCGAGAACCCGTCGATGGCCTACGACAAGGCCACCGGCACCTACCTGCTCTTCTACTCGGCCGGCGACTGGCGCTCGAGCCGCTACGTCACGGGCTTCGGTCGATGCGCGACGCCCACGGGCCCCTGCACCCTCGACCAGCAGGCCCCGTTCCTGCGGGAGGGCTCCGGCCGGACGGGCGCCGGCGGGCTCACCGTGTTCCGTGACCCGGCCGGGGTGCTGCGGGTGGCGTACGCGTCGTGGCAGGCCGGGTACGAGAACGCCTCGTCCGGCGACGGCACGTTGAGCCGCCACACCACCCTGGCGCGCCTGGTGCTCTCCCCGGGTGCCGATCCCGCCACCCAGACCGTCTCGCTGGCGCCGTCGTGACGGCGGCCGCTCACTCCCAGCGGAACCAGCGGGCGGCGGCCACCGGCGCGATCACGGCCCAGACCACCAGGACCACCCAGGCGTGCCCGGGCACCGAGCCTCCGCCGAGGGCACCGTGGAACACCTCGGCCAGCGCCCCGCTGGGAAGGGCCCGGGCCACCTGGCGCAGCCCGTCGGGCAGCTCGGCCAAGGGGATCACCATGCCGCTGAGCAGCAGCAGCAGCAGGTAGACGCCGTTGGCGGCGGCCAAGGTGGTGAGAGCCGGGAGGGTGCCGGCCATCAGCAACCCCAGGCCGGTGAAGGCGATGGTGGCGACCGCGGCGGCGGCGAGCGCGGCGCCCACGGACGGACCGGAGAACCGAAACCCCAACGCCAGGCCCTCCACCACCAGCACCGCGATCTGAACCGCTTCGATCACCACCACGGCCACCGTCTTGGCCCCGAGCAGCTGACCGCGCGACAGGGGGGTGGCGCCGAGGCGCTTGAGCACGCCCATCTGGCGTTCGAAGCCCGTGGCGATGGCCACCGACACCAGGGCGGTGGACATGATGGCGAGGGCCAGCACACCGGGGAACAGGAAGTCGACGGGGTGGTCGGTGCCCGTGGGCAGGACGTCGACGAACGAGAAGAACGCGAGCAGCACCACCGGGATGGCGAAGGTGAGCAGGACCGACTCGCCTCGCCGGAGGGTGAGCAGCAGTTCGATGCGGGTCTGCGCCGCCCAGCGTCGCCCCGGCGAGGACGCCTCGCCGGACCCCGGGCGAGGGGCGGAGATGGTGGTGGCGTCGGTCACGATCGGCCTCCGTGGCGACGTCGGCCCCGCGACCGGGGGGCGGGCACCGGGTCGATCCGCACGGCAGGCACCTCACCGGTGATCTGGGTCATGCGCACGAACACGTCCTCGAGGGTCTGGCGCCCGGCTCGCAGGTCGGCCAGCGGGAGGTCTCGTGCCGCGAGCCAGCCGGTGAGTGCGGCGATGTTGGCCGGCGACGGCTCGGCCGCCACCAGGTACTCGCCGGGGGACACCTCGTCGACTGCGGCCATGAGCTCCTTGCCCAGCGACGCCGTGTCGAGGCCGGGGTGGGCGCCGAAGCGGATCTCGCGGCTCCCGCCCGCGCTCATCAGCTCGATCGGCGTGCCCTGGGTGATGAGGCGCCCGCGGTCGATGATCACCACGCGGTCGGCCACCTTCTCGGCTTCGTCGAGATCGTGGGTGGTGAGCACCACGCAGACGCCCTCGTGGGCGAGCTCGCGCACGAGGCGCCGGATCAGCTGGCGCCCCTGCACGTCGACGCTGTTGGTGGGCTCGTCGAGGAACGCCACCTTCGGTCGTCCCACCAGGGCCAGCGCCAGCGACAGCCGCTGCTGCTCGCCACCCGAGAGCTGGCGCCAGGTGGAGCGGCGGACGTGGGTGAGGCCCACCCGCTCGAGCAGCGCCTGGGGATCTTCGGGTGTGGCGTAGTAGCTGGCCAGGAGCTGGAGGGCCTCGAGCGGGCGGATCCCGGGGTATACGCCGCCGGACTGGAGCATCACCCCGATCTGGGGCACGAGGCGGGCGTGATCGGCGATGGGATCGAGGCCCAGGACCCGGACCGATCCCTCGGTGGCCGCCCGGTAGCCCTCGAGCGCCTCGACCGTGGAGGTCTTGCCGGCCCCGTTGGGACCGAGCAGGGCCAGCACCTCTCCCTGCTCGGCGGTGAACGACAGGCGGTCGACGGCGCGGGTGGTGCCGTAGGCGATCGTGAGGCGATCGACGACCAGGGCGGACATACCGATGCGACGCTAGCGGCGGCGGGTGCCGGCGACCGCAACCGGTGGGAGGCCCCGTGAGCCTGCGGACTACCGTCTGCGCCCATGCTCGACCTTCGCCGGATACGCACCGAGCCCGACGTCATCCGTGCCGGGCTGGCCCGCCGGGGGGTGGAGCCCACCGAGCTGGACCGGGTCCTCGAGCTCGATGGGAGCCAGCGGGCGCTGGCCGCCGAGCGCGACGACGTGCGCAACCGCATCAAGGGCCTCTCGAAGGAGGTGGGCGCGCTCCACCGTGCGGGCAAGGCCGACGAGGCGGCGCTGGTGCAGGCCGAGAGCCGGGCGTTGGGGGAGCGCGAGCAGGAGCTGGCGGCCGAGGCCAGCGGGCTGGCGGCGGAGCTGCGCGACCTCCTCCTGCGCATCCCCAACGTGCCCCACGCCGACGCCCCCGACGGGGCCTCCGACGCCGACAACCCGGTGGTGCGCGTGGTCGGCTTCGACCCCGACGGCTACGGCGCCCACCAGCGCATCCCGCACTGGGAGCTGGGCCCGCGCTACGGCATCTTGGACAACGAGCGGGCGGTGAAGATCTCGGGTGCCATGTTCACCATGCAGCGCAAGGGCGGCGCCACCCTCGCCCGGGCGTTGCTCCAGTACGGGCTCGATCGCAACATCGACCAGTACGAGGAGGTGCGCCCCCCCTCGCTGGTCACCACCGAGACGCTGACCGCCACGGGCCAGCTCCCCAAGTTCGCCGACGACGCGTACTCGGTGGCTCGCGATGACCTGTGGGCCATCCCGACCGCCGAGGTGCCGCTCACCTCGATCCACCGCGACGAGATCATCG
>CAZIVZ010000170.1:0-7350 GCA_964542495.1 uncultured Aquihabitans sp. | reverse complement strand
CATCGAGCACGTGGAGGGCCGCCCCGACTCGTTCGAGTTCGCCGCCCTCTCCAAGAAGGAGCGCAAGCGCTTCGAGGACCTGCCCGACATCGACCGGGAGTCGGTGCGGGAGCGGGAGCTGACCCGGTGGTGGGCGGCCAAGGAGGCGGCGGCCAAGGCCGCCGGCACCGGCATGGCGGGCCGGCCGCGGGACTTCGAGATCGCCGAGGTCGACCGAGACCGCCTGCGCATCGGCGCCCGGTGGATCCGCACCGCCGTGGTGGCCGGCCCCGCCGGCACCGACCAGGATGAGCACGTGGTGGCCTGGACGGCCACCGACCACCCGACCAGCGAGGAACCATGACCACCACCACCGCCACCACCGAGTCCGTGCTGGCCGAGCTGGACCGGATCCTGACCGACGTCATCGGCGACGACCTCCTGCTCGACGGCCCGCTGTCCATGGAGACGTCGTTCGACGCCGACCTCCAGCTCGAGAGCATCGAGTTCGTGGCCCTCGCCGAGCAGCTCCTCGAGACCTACGGGGAGCAGGTCGACTTCGTGGCCTGGATGGCCACCATGGAGCTCGACGACATCATCGCCCTCACCGTCGGCCAGGTGGTCGACTTCGTGGTGGCGTCGCTCGCCGAGCCGCAGGGCTGACGCCGCCGTGCCCCAGGTGACGGCCAACGGCCTGTCGTTCCACGTCCAGGTCCTGACCCACCCCGACGAGCACGGCGTCCCCGTGCCCGGTCGGCCCAAGGTGGTGATGCTGCACGGGCTCGTGATCGACAACCTCTCGAGCTGGTACTACACGCTCGCCCACCCCCTGGCCCTGGTGGCCGACGTCCACCTCTACGACCTGCGGGGCCACGGCCGCAGCGACATGCCCGCCACGGGGTACTCGGTGGAGCAGAACGTCGACGACCTGGTGGCCCTGCTCGACCACTGGGGCCTCCACGAACCGGTGCACCTGTTCGGCAACAGCTTCGGCGGCGTCGTGTCGCTGGCCCTGGCCCACCGCCACCCGGAGCGGGTGGCCAGCCTGTTCCTGATCGAGGCCCACTTCGCGGTGGAGGGGTGGGGCGAGCACATGGCCGGGAGCCTGGCCCTGGCCGCCTTCGGCCTCGACGAGGACGCCGTGCAGGCCTGGCTCGACGAGAACGCGGACCGCAAGCTCTCGCGGCTGGCCAAGCGCAGCGAGCGGTTCCTCACCCAGACCTCGCTGATCGACGACCTCCAGGCCGAGCAGCCCATCGGGTGGCTGGCCGAGATCTCGTGTCCCACCTACGCCCTGTACGGCAGCGAGTCCGACATCTTGGACCGGGCCCGCGAGCTCGAGGCCAAGGTGCCGGGCTGCGAGCTCGAGATCGTGCCCGGCAGCAGCCACTCGCTGCTCACCGAGGAGAGCCACCTGGTGCGCGAACGGGCGTTGGACTGGTTGGCGCGGGTGGGCGGGGGCTGACGTGGCCCGGTTCCTGTTCGTGGTGCCGCCCTTCACCGGGCACGTCAACCCCACCATCGCGGTGGCAGCCGAGCTGGTGCGGCGGGGCCACGAGGTGGCGTGGACCGGCCTGCCCGGCGCCACCGAGGCCCTCCTGCCGCCGGGATCCACGTTCGTGCCGGCCACGTCGCCCGAGGTGGCGGCCTACGTCGACGAGCTGGGCGACCGCCGGCCGGACCTGCGCGGCGCCGCCGCCTTCAAGTTCCTCCAGGAGGAGGTGCTGCTGCCGCTGGCGGCGGCCATGGTGGAGGGCGTCGACGCCGCCGTCGACACGTTCGGGGCCGACGTGTTGGTGGTGGACCAGCAGGCGCTGGCCGGTGCCGTGGTGGCCCGCCGGCGGGGGCTGCCGTGGGCCACGTCGGCCACCACCTCGGCGGAGCTGGTGGACCCGCTGGCCGGCCTGCCGCTGGTGGCCGAGGCCATGCACCGCGCCCGGGTGGACCTCCAGGTGGCGCACGGCGTGGCACCCGAGGTGGCCGAGGCGGGAGACCTGCGGGTGTCGCCGCACCTCGTGGTGGCCTACACCACCGCCGAGCTGGTGGGCGACGTCGCCATCGACGCCGCGATCTGCTTCGTGGGCTCGTCGACCACCGGCCGTTCGGAGGTCGACGACTTCCCGTGGGACCGGCTCGACGAGGGCCGGCCCACCGTGCTGGTGTCGCTCGGGACGCTCAACGCCGACGCGGGGGAGCGCTTCTGGGCGGCGGCGGCCGACGCGTGCCGCGACGCTCCGTGGCAGGCGGTGTTCGTGGCGCCGGACGAGCTGGTGCCGGACCCGCCGCCCAACGTGGTGGTGCGCGGGCGCGTGCCCCAGCTCGCCCTGCTCGCCCGGGTGCGGGCCGTGGTGTCCCACGCCGGGCACAACACGGTGTGCGAGTCGCTGGCCGCCGGGGTCCCGCTGGTGCTCGCGCCCATCCGGGACGACCAGCCCGTGGTGGCCGAGCAGGTGGTGCGGGCCGGGGCGGGCGTGCGGGTCAAGTTCAACCGGGTCAAGGCGGCCGACCTGCGCGCCGCGGTGGAGACGGCCCTCGACGACGCAGACCTGCGGGCCGCCGCCGAGCGGATCGCCCGGTCCTTCGCCGCAGCAGGGGGTGCAGCGGCGGCGGCCGACGCCCTCGAGTCGCTGGCCTCCACGTCGCCCACCTGACCGCGGGCCCGCCGACCGACCGAAGGTGCGCGCGTTCGACGTCGTCCCGCAGCATCTAGCACGCGCACCTTGGGTGGGGGTGGGCTCGCATATCCGAGGTGTGCGTGTTCGGTGTCGTCCCGCAGCATCGAGCACGCGCGCCTTTGCGGGGGAGCGGGGCGGGACGGGCCGTGGCGGGCCCGGCCGCTGACCGAGCGTCAGGGGGCGGTCTCTTCGGTCACCGGGGGCTCGGTGGTGGTGGGGGCGGTGGTGGTGGGGGCCAGCGTGGTGGTTGTGGGCGGGAGGGTCGTGGTGGTGGGCGGCGTCGTGGTGGTGGGCGCGGCCGTGGTGGTGGGCGCCTCGGTGGTGGTCGGCTGCGTGGTGGTCGGCAACGTGGTGGACGTGGTGAGCGTGGTCTCCACGGGGAGCGTGGTCGTGGTCTCGTCCGGGGTGTCGTCGCCGTCGTCGCCGGTGAGCAGGAGCAGGCCGCCCACCACGACGATCAGGGCCAGGAGCACGATCACGGCGATCAGCGGGCCGTTGCCGCCCTTGGGCGGCGGGGGCGGGGTGGCCGGCGGCTCCTGGGGGTAGCCGCCGCCGTAGCCGCCGGCACCCGGGTCGGGCGCGGGCACGTAGATGCCGGCCGGCGGGGTGGGGGTGGGATCGGAGCTCGCGCCGGTGGCGGCGCCGGCGGCGGGCGGGGCGTTCCACGCCTGGGTGCTGTCGTCCTCCGCCGGCTTCCAGGCCTGGGTGGGATCGTCGCCGTCGCTCATGTGGGTCTCCGGGGTGGGGTGGGGCGGCCGAGGGTGGCCAGGGTCAGGCCGTGGTGGCGATGCCGCCGTCGACCGGGATGATGGCGCCGGTCAGGTACGAGCCGGCCCGCGACGCCAGGAACAGGGCCACGCCGGCCATGTCGTCGGGCCGGCCGATGCGCTTGAGCGGGGCGCTGCGGGCGATCTGCTCGCCGGCGGCGGCGAGGGTGGCGGCCATCATCTTCGATTCGAACGGGCCGGGCGCCACCGCGTTGACCGTGATGGCGGGGGCCAGGTGCTTGGCCAGGTGGCGGGTGAGCTGGTGCACCGCCGCCTTCGAGGCCGAGTACGAGTAGGTCTCCATGATCGGTGTGTGGATGCCGTCGATCGAGCCGATGTTGATCACGCGGGCCGGGTCGTCGGCGGTGCCGGCGGCTTGCAGCAGCGGCAGGAAGAACTTGGTGGTGTGGAAGATGCCCTCCACGTTGAGGTCGAGCACCCGGCTCCACGACGCGTGGTCGTGCTCGGCCAGCGGCGCGCCCCACGTGGCGCCGGCGTTGTTCACCAGCACGTCGACCCGGTCGTGGTCCGCCGCCACCGCCTCGGCCAGGGCACGGGCCCCGTCCTCGGTGGCGAGGTCTGCGGGGATGGCGGTGCAGGTGCCGTGCTCGGAGAGGGCGGCGGCGGTCTCGGCGCAGGCGTCGGCCTTGCGCGACGACACGATCACGTTGGCGCCGCCAGCCACGAAGCCGCCGGCGATCATGCGGCCGATCCCGCGCGTGCCGCCGGTGACCACCACGGTCTTGCCGGCGACGGAGAACAGGTCGGACAGGGCGGTGGGGGCGTCGGGTGCAGCCATGGGCGGCGACCGTATCGGACTCTCGCTCGTCAGCGGCGCTGGCAGGCGGGGCACCACGTGGTGCCGCGACCGTCGACCACGGACCGGCGCAGCACCTCGCCGCAGCGGGGGCAGGGGAGCCCGGCCCGGCCGTAGCAGTCGAGCCGGTGCTGGTTGGCGCCCGATCCACCGTCGACGGTGCGGTAGTCGCGCAAGGTGGTGCCGCCGTGCTCGATCCCCTCGTCCAGCACGTCCACCACGGCGCGGTGGAGCCGGGCCGCGGCGGGTCGGCTGACCTGGCGGGCGCCGGGGTGGATGCCCGCACGCCACAGGGCCTCGTCGGCGTAGATGTTGCCGACGCCGGCCACCACCCGCTGGCCGAGGAGCTGGGTCTTCACCCGCACCCGGCTGCGGCGGAGGTCCCGCCAGAGGCCCTCGGGGGAGAAGGCGTCGTCGAACGGCTCGGGCCCGAGCACAGCCAGCGTGGGCAGGGCCGACAGGTCGTCGCCGACCACCACCGCCAGCCGGCCGAAGCGGCGAACGTCGCGAAAGCCCAGCCGGCGACCGTCGTCGAGCACCCACCAGGCCCGGTCGTAGGGGTCCGGTCGATCGGCATCGAGGTCCACCCGCAGCTGGCCGGTCATCCCCAGGTGGATCACGAGCCGCCGACCGTCGGCCAGCGCTGTGAGCAGGTACTTCCCCCGCCGGTCCACGCCGGTCACGGTGGCGCCGCGGGCCTCGAGGGCAGGGCGGAACTTGGCCGACGGGTGGCTCCCCGCCTCGACGAAGGTGGCCCCCACCAGCAGCGGTTCCAGCCCCCGTCGGACCGTCTCCACCTCGGGCAGCTCGGGCACGTCGAGCACCGTAGCGGCCCACCCCAACCCGACGAATGTGGTGTGTGGGAACTACGTTCTGGTCGATATCGCGCGTGGAGTTCGTCGACGTCGCCCGACGTCCGCCGGTGAACTTCACGCGCGAAACCAGCAGGAACGTCGGCTGGGCACACCACATTCGCTCGGGGCGGGAAGCTCAGGGTGGCGGGGGATCGGCCGATGGAGAGGCCGTGGTACCTGGACTGGTCATGACCTCTTTGGCGACGGCGTTCATGTCGGCCGCGCTGTTCTCGAGGAGGTCTCGTGACGGCTGGCTCGACGAGCTGGACGAGATCCGAGGCGCGGCCCTGGTAGCCCCCGAGGGAGAGGTGGACGTGCTGATGGAGCCCGTGGAGAGCCTGGCGGCGACCGGCCTGGAGGGAACGATCACGTGGGGCGATCCCTCCGCGCTCGAGGACCTCACCCCGGCGCCCCACCGGGTCAACCCCGCCGAGATGTGGCACCCCGAGGTGGCGGTCCCCGGAGCGGACGACGACCCGGAGCGACCCGCGGAGGAGGTGCTCGAGCCCGAGGACCTCCTGCCGTCGGACCGTCCGAGCGGCTTCCGCTTCTCCACCTTCAGCACCGGCGACGGCCTGCACGTCGACGACGGCCTGGCCGGTGGCGGCACCCTCACCGAGGCCGAGGAGGAGGCCGATCTGGCCATCCCGCCGCCGGTGGGCGAGCCGGTGATCGACGAGGAGGTGGCATGGTCCCCACGGTCGATCGCGCTGGCGCCCGAGGACGCCGTGGTCATGGGCGAGCCCCTCCCGGTCGTGTTCGTGCCCGAGGGCGGCACCGGGTTCGAGGCGGTGGACGGCGGTCCCCCGGTCCCTCACCTGGTCATCGCCGAACCCGAGCCCGCCGAGCCGGTCGCGGCACCATCCGGGTCGATGCCGGTGGACGACGACGGCACCGTGGTGCTGCGTGCCGGCATCTTGCGCCTCGGGCCTGGGGTGCGGACCCCGGTGCGCCACGACGCGGGTCGTATCCGCGTCGAGCTCCCCGCCGAGTGGTGCTGGGCCACGCTCGGACACGACGCCGAGCCGGTCACGGTCTCGCTGCCGTCGGGCACCGTCGCCCTCGACCCCGGCACCACGGCGCTGGTCACCGTCGAGGAGGACGCGTCGGCGTTCGTGGTGGTCGCGTCAGGTCACGCGGTCCTGGTGGAACCCCACGGTCCGACCCCGCTGCCCGCCGGGTCGGTCGCCTTGGCTCCCGTCGGCGGCCCGGCCCAGGTGGATCGCGCCTCGCTGGTGGAGATCGACGCCGATCCGCTCGTGGCCCGCAACCGGGACCTCGACACCCGGCTCTGAGTGCGGCCGGTCAGCTGCGCAGGGTGACCCCGGGGAGGGCGCCCGTGTGGCGACCGCCCTCCACCGTGACCACGCCGTTGACCACGGTGAGGTCGTAGCCGGTGGCACCCTGCACCCACCGTCCCGCACCACCGGGGAAGTCGTGGCGGAACTCGGGGATCGGCAGGCTCAGGGCTTCGAGGTCGATCACGTTGAGATCGGCGGGCCGGCCCTCGGCCAGCACGCCCCGGTCGACGATGGCGAACAGAGCCGCGGGGATCGACGTGAGGCGCGCCACGCCCTGGGCCAGGTCGTAGAGCCCGCGGTCGCGGACCCAGTGGGCGAGGAACCAGGTGGGCTGGCTGGCGTCCATGATCTGGCCGACGTGGGCACCGGCATCGGCCAGGCCCAGCACCACGTTGGGGTCGGCGAGCAGGTGCTCGACCTCGGCGGGGGTCTGGTTCAGGAACGGCCAGTTGAGCAAGCACCCGCCGTCGGTGGCGTCGAGCAGGTCGATCCAGTGGGCGGCGGGGGTGGTGCCGGCGGCCGCGGCACGCGCCGCCAGCGAGCGTTCGGGATCGAGCCGGTAGTCGGCGGGGACGGTGTCGAGCGGGAAGAGGTTCTCGGGGGCGATGCCGCCCGGCCCGTCGCCCTCGGCCACGAGCACGGCGCGCTGCTCGGGGTCCCGGATGGCGGCCAGGCGCTCCTCGAAGGGCAGGTCGAGCAGCGCTCGCCACGACGGCGCACCGCCGAAGGGGGAGTGGTGGGCCAGGCCGAACAGCACGCCCACCGATCGGACCGTGGTCTGGGGGTGGATGTCGGCGCCGTCGGCGTTGGCCGCCGCCACCAGCTCGAGCACCTGGCGGTGGAGGTCGCCGCCCGCCACCGTCTGGGTGAGCCCGAACGACACCGAGCGGCCCGAGGCGCGGCTCACCTCGGCGAGGACGGCGATCTCCTCGGCGGTGCTCGCCGGGGTGGCGCCGT
>CAZIVZ010000169.1:0-7419 GCA_964542495.1 uncultured Aquihabitans sp. | reverse complement strand
CCCAGGCAGCCGTCGACGTGAAGCCCGACGCCGCGCGACAGCGCCAGGTCGCTCAGCGCCTCGATGTCGTCGATCGTGCCGTACGGGTAGTTGCCGGCGGAGCCGAGGATGGCGATCGTGTCGTCGTCGATCAGCTCGGCCATCGCCGCGACGTCCACCCGGGTCGTCGCCGGGTCGACCGGGGCGACTCGCAGATCGACCCCGAACAGGTGGCACGCCTTGTCGAACGCGGGGTGGCCGGTCTCGGGCTTGATGAAGTTGGGCCGGGTGACGCCGCGCTCGTTGCGGGCGATCTCGCGGTAGGCGAGCACGGCGTGGCAGATGCTGCCGGTGCCACCGCTGGTGACGAGGCCCACCGGCTCGGCATCGGTGACGGCCTCGGCGTGGAAGAGGTCGAGCGCCATGGCCAGGACCTCGCCCTCGTAGCGGGTGGCGCTGGGGCAGATGTCTCGCTGGAGGATGTTGACGTGGGCGTAGAGGCCGAAGACCTCGTTCATGAACGCGTAGTGGTCGTGGTCGCCGCAGTACATGGTGCCCGAGACCTTGCCGGTCTCCCACGAGCGATCCTCCTCGTGGGCCAGCGCGGCCATCTCGGCCAGCACCTCCTCACGGGGCCGGCCCTGCTCGGGGAGGGTGCGGTTGACCGGGAAGCGGTCCTGGTAGGGGTAGGCACTCATCGGTTCGCAGCCTTTCCGGGCATGAGGGAGCAGCAGCTAGATCCGAGCAAATGCTCGGTTCTAGCCACCTCCATCTTTGCCGCTGGGGGGAGCTTCGCCAAGCGCGACGGGGTGTACGTCTCGGGTCGTTCAGGCGGCGGCGAGGTCGGCCGGCACGAACTGCTCGGTGAGCAAGCGCTCGAACCGGGCCGGATCGCCGCCGACGAACCCGCGGCACAGGGGCAGGCCGGCCACGTAGCAGAAGATGTAGGCCCGCCAGGTGGGATGGGTGAGAAAGGCCATGGCCTTGGTGGCGCGGTCCCGAGACTGGAGCCCCCACCGCTCGAGCTCGGCCACCGCCTCGTCGACGGGCCGGCGGCGATCGTGCACCAGCAGGGCGGCGTTGCCCCGCACCGACCCGATGGCCTCGGCGGCCGCTCCCACCGCCGCCACCACCTCGGTGTCGTAGCGGATGCCGAGCGGCCGGAGGAGGTCGGCCAGGATCGGCTCGTGGTCGGGGCCGAGCAGCGCCTCGATGGCGAGGTCGGCCAGGCCTTCGGCCAGCAGGCACTGCGGAGTGCCCACCAGGAAGATCGACTCCTCCATCTGGCCCCGCCGGCGGACCAGCCCGACCTCCTTGCGGCAGTGCTCGGTGTGGTGGCCCGGGTAGGCCTCGTGGGCCACCAGGTGGCCGATCACGGTGGACGACACGGGCAGGTCGGTGTTGATCGCCACCCGGCTCCGGAGGCCGCCCTCGTAGTAGTTGAAGCCGCTCCACGGTTCGTCGGACACCAGCTCGAACGCCACGTGCTCGCCCTCGGGCAGCCCGAACGCCGCCGCCGTGCGCTCCCGGAACGCCTCGGCCAGCGTGTGCACCGCGGCCGGGAGCTTGTCGACGGGGATGTGGTGGGTGGTGCGCCAGGCGTCGTAGCGCTCGGCCAGGGGTCCCGACCCCGGCAGCACGGCGTCGAGGCGCCGGTGCGCGGCGGCATACACCTCGTGGTCCACCCACTCGGGGCGCACGCCGTAGCAGGACTCCACCTCGTCCAGGAACGACACCTCCTCCCCCGCCAGCTTGCGCGCCGCGGTGTGGAGGCCGGCGGCCTGGGCCCGGAGCCACCGGCGCCGCACGGGGTCGAGGTCCCCGTCGCCCGCGTCGAGGTCGGCCACCAGCGATCGCAGGTCGGCCACCAGGGCCGGAAGCTCGCGGCGCGGCTCGTCGGCCACCCGCTGCTCCAGGTCGGCCGGCCCGTAGTAGGCGTCGACGAGGCCGTCGAGGTGCCGCCCGACGCGCAGCCCCACCTCGAGGTACCGGTGGACGGGATCGTCCACGACGTTCACAGCCATCAGGCCACCGTAGGGCCGGTGTGGCGGCACCTGGACCTGGGGATCTGGCGGGTGCGGATCGTGATGGCCGAACCATTGCGGCGGCTGCGCTGCCCGACCATGGCGTGGTGGTGGAGGCCGTGCCCTTCGCCCGCCCCGGCGCGCATCTCACCCGCGACCTCGATGATCTGGTGGCCTAGCTGGCGACGCGCATATGAGGTGTCCCACCGACCGGTTCTGGTCCGGATCAGGACCTACCGCTCAGTCCGTTCAGCTCAGCTGAGCGCGGAGGAAGGCGAGCGTGCGGTCCCACGCCAGGGCCGCGGCCTCGGCGTCGTAGACCTCGGGGCGGGTGTCGTTGAAGAAGGCGTGGTCAGCACCCGGGTAGACGTGCAGGGTGGCGTCCTTGCCGAGGCCGCGCAGCGTGGCCTCGAGCTCGCGGGCGGCCTCGGCGGTGAAGAAGCCGTCGTCGCCCGCGTAGTGACCCAGCACCGGGGCGGTCAGGGCCGACCAGTCGGGCTGGGCCTCGGGCCACGGGATCAGTCCGTACCAGGGCACGACCGCACCGAACGCGTCGGGGCGCAGGCAGGCGGCCACGAGCGTGAGACCGCCGCCCATGCAGAACCCGGTGATGCCGAGCTTGTCGCCGGTGACGGCCGAGTGCTCCTCTAGGAACGAGACCGCACTGGACAGGTCCTGGGCCGCCCGCTCCAGGTTCAGCGCCATCATGAGCTTGCCGGCCTCGTCGGGCTCGGTGGTGGTCTCGCCGTGGTAGAGGTCCGGCGCCAGGGCCACGAACCCCTCGGCGGCGAAGCGGTCGCACAGGTCGGTGATGTGGGGCACCAGCCCCCACCACTCCTGGATCACGATCACGCCGGGACCGGAACCGCTCTCGGGCACCGCGAGGTAGCCGCTGGCGCCGTGTCCGTTGCTCGGGAACTCCACGATCTCACCCATGGCGCTCACCGTACCCAAGGTCAGGCGCTGAGCGGAGCGGTCAGGGGGCGAGGGCGTCGGGCTGGAGCGACACGATCCCGGTGGCGCCGAGCTCGCGCAACGTGCCCAGACGGTCCCAGAAGTCCACGGCGCGCACCACGAAGTGGGCGGCCACCAGATCGTCGCGCCCGGCCAGGGGCAACACGGTGGGCGCCGCCAGGCCCGGAAACACGGCCGAGAGCTCGTGCACCTGGTGGGGCGGGATGTGCAGCATCACGTACCGGTGGGCGCGGGCGCCGAGGGCCGCCTGGATCCGCAGCTCCAGGTCGGCGAGCACGGGCACGTCGGCGCGGTGGACGAACTCGGCCTCGCACTCGGCGATGGTGGCCAGCACGCTCAGGTTGTTCTGCCGGAGGCTGGTACCGGTCTCGGTGTTGTCGACGATGGCGTCGGCCAGCCCAGCGGCGCACAAGCCCTCGAGCGAACCCCCCATGGGCAGGACGCGGGCCTCCACGCCGGCGTCGGCCAGGAACCGGGCCGTGAGCTCGGGCATGTGGGTGGCCACCACGCCGCCGGCCAGGTCGGCCAGGGCGTGCACGCCGCCGTCGTCGCGCACGGCGAGCACCAGGGTGGACCGGGCCGCGCCGAGGGGGAGGCGCACGAGGTCGGCGAGGTCGTGCTCCATGGCGATGTCGGTGGCCACGAAGGCACCGTCGACCGTGCGGGCGGCCAGCGCCGCCGCGGCATCCCGGGGGCGCATCTCGATGAACGCGAGCCCGCCGGTGCGCACCATCGAGCCCCGGCCCCGAAGCCCCGAGAGGCGGTACCCGGCGGTGGCGAGCAGGTCGAGCACGTCGTCACGCAGGCGCCCCTTGGACGGCACGGCGATGCGCACGTCGGTCATTGGTGTCACGCTCCGGCACCCGCGTGGCGCTCCCGCAGCACCGACTCGACCGCGGCCCACAACCCCCCGGCGCCCACGATCCCGCACATGAGGTGGAACACCAGGTCGGCGGCCTCCTCGGCCAGGCGCTCCTGGTCCACCGACGGCGCCGCCAGCTCCAGGCACACCTCGAACGCCTCCTCCATCACCTTGCGCTGCACGGCCACGGGGTCGGTGAGCAGGGTGTGCGAGTACGACGACGCCGGGGCGTCGGTGAGCCGGGTGCGCAGGAACGCCTCCAGCTCGGGCAGGAAGCCGGCGGGCTCGGTGGGTGCCATGGACCGCGAGGCTAGGGACCGTGTCCCTCCCCCGACGAAGCCGTTGGCCCGGGTCGCAGCCTCACCAAGGCTCGTACAGCTGAGCCGCAGGGGGCGGCACGAGCGCACACGCCTTGGGGTGAGCGTGGTCGCTTGTCGCTCCGAGGTGGGCGAACGTGATCCGTTCGACCAGGCGCCTGAAGCCGCGGCGGGGTCGAGGTCAGGTCACTTCTCGGGCCAGCGGAGGATGTCGCCGTCGGGCAGTGGGACCACCTCGAGCAGCGAGTCGACCGAGATGACCAGCCGGGCGGGAGAGGCATCCTCGACGGTGAGCGACGGGGTGCCGCTGGTGCCGTAGCGGCTGAGGTAGGTGCGGCGCACCGGGCGGCCGAGCTCGCCGGTGGCCAGGTCGAGCGACTGGGTGTCGACCACCCGGTCCTCGCCGAAGAACGTGACGACCTGTGGCGAGGACCCGCCCACGAGCACGCTGCGGGGCGAGCCGTCGAAGAGGGCGTCGGAGCTGGCGTAGGGACCCGTGGAGGCGGGCTGGGCGCCCTTCGGCAGCGGCACCGACCAGAGCCGCTCGTTCGTGGTCAGGTCCCACGCGGCCACCCCGCCCTTGCTGGTGCCGCGGGTGGAGGTGGTCTGGCCGATGAGCGTGCGGCCGCTCAGGCTGTAGGGCACCGCGGCGGCGTCGGGCACCTGCTCGAGCTCAGCCCCCCGACCCGATCCCAGGTCGACGTGGACCATCGACCCCGAGCTCCCCAGGACCAGGTCTCGGCCCGAGATCAGCGGCGGGCTGTCGCTCGAGGAGTGGTTGCCGGTGATGCCGAGCGTCCAGCGGACCGTGCCGGAGGCCGACTCCCACCGCACCACGCAGCCGGGGCTCGAACCGAACACCGCCACCAGGTCTCCGGTGCCGGGGACCGCGCCCAAATGCGCATCGGCTCGCATGGTGACCGGCGAGTAGATGTCGCCACCCGCCGGACAGGACGGGCTGATCGATCGGGCGGCGCGCCCCGTGGCCGGATCCAGGGTCTCGACCGCAGCTGGCGTGCCGGGGGTGGCGGCGTCGTCCACCAGCACCAGGTTCCCGCCCACGAGGTTCGCCCGGGCCGAGGTGCTGTTGAGGCGGCGGCTCCACAGCGGCTCGTTCGACGACGCCTGGAACCCGGTGAGGTACGCGTCGTCGGTGCGGACCACGAGCTTCTTCTGGACCACGGCGAAGCACGACGCGCAGCGGGTGGTGACCTTGTCGGTGAGGGTGGCCCGCCAGGTCTCGGCACCGGTGGCGAGCGACAGCAGCCGAACCTCGTCACCCGCGGCCACGTACAGGTGGTCGCCCTCCACGGCCACCGACGCCGTGTACACGTCACCGGGCAGGGGCTCGCTCTTCCAGACCGTCTCGGAGCGGTCGGGACCGACCTTCACCCTCACGACCTTGCGCGCGCTGTCCGCCGAGTTGTCGGTCGCCACCAGCACCAGGTCCGAGGTCGGCCCCTCGCCGGGGAGGACGGCCACCGAACCGCTCGACGGGTACAGGTTCGAGCTCGACGACCCGGTCAGGTCGCTGATCGACTTGGTGACCGAGCTCACCCCGGCGGTGACCGCGAAGATCACCCCGCCGATGCTCGCGAGGATCACGAGCGTGATGATGACCGCGCCCACACCGCAGCCGGTCCTGGCCGCCTTGGCCGCCCCCTCGGCGGCCTCCGACGTCATCACGACCCGCTCGGCCGGCTGGTCCCACTCGGTGGCACCCCGAGCGCCGGGGGTCCAGCCCGAGAGGTCGATGGTCACCTCGCCGCCTGGGCTCTTCACGGTGAGTCGGCTGCCGCCGTCGTCCGGGTCGGGCGGCGGTGTGACCCGCGCCGCCCGGCCGCACGACGGGCAGGCGATGTGGCCGGCGGCGTCGGGCAGCGGCAGGTGGGCGCCGCACGAGTCGCAGACCAGATCTTCGCTCACGTGTGCGTCACCTCCGGCGCCGTCGCGCGCCACCCCTCTCGCGGCGAGTGTACGGCGAGCGCCCTGGCCGCCCGGGACCTGACCGTCAGTCGAGGTCGCCGGCGAACAGAGCGGCGATCTCGCGGTTGAGCCGTTTGGGGCTCACGGGCTCACGGGTGCCGAGCGACTCGGCGAAGAGGCTGACCCGCAGCTCCTCGATGGCCCAGCCCGCCTCCACCACCCGAGGGGTCACCTGGCTCGGGGCCAACGCCTTCAGCAGCTGCTGGTAGTACGCCTCCACGGCGCGGACCTCCACCATGCGGCGGTGGTCCTTGCCCGGCGCCTCGGGCAGCTTCTCGAGGCGGCGCTCGATCCCGCGCACGTAGCGCTCGACGTCGCCCAGCCGGGCGGTGCCCGCCGACGCCACGAAGGCGGGCCGCACCAGGCGCGCGAGCTGGGCGCGGGCGTCGTCCACCGCCGGGGCCAGCGCCGGCGCCGTGAGCTGGTCCAGCCGGGACGTCACCCGGGCCGCCGCCACCAGCACCTCGCCGGCCTGGCGCAGGGCGGCCGACGTGGTGGGGCGGAGCTCGGAGCGAGCCGCGTCGAGCAGGGCCTCGAACCCCGCCTGCTCCCACGGGGGGCCGCCGTGGTCGGCCACCACGCGATCGGCCGACGCGGTGATGGCGTCGCGCAGCAGCGACCCCAGCGACAGGTCGGGCACGGCGCCGATGGCCTGCGCCACCGCGTTCGGCACCTCCTTGGCCAGGCCCTTGACGCCGACCGGCACGGACCGCAGGACCAGGCGGCGCACGCCGGAGGCCATGATCCGGGCCGCGATCTCCGGGGTGCTGAAGACGCGGATGGCCACCGAGCTGCCCTCGTCGAGCAAGGCGGGGTAGCCCCGGACCGTGTGGCCGTGGACCTCCGTCTCCACCATCCGGGGGAGGTCGCCGAAGTCCCACCGCTCGATGCCGGAGCGCTCGATGGCCGGTGCCGCGTCGGCGATGGCGGCCCGCACGCGTCCGCCCACCAGGTCCCGCACGGCCTCGAGGTCCTTGCCGAGGGCCATGACGTCGTCGCCGTCCTCGATGGCGAAGGTCACCCGCAGGTGCGACGGCACCTCGCGCAGGTCGAAGTCGGCGGCCGAGACCCGCTCGCCGAGCCGGGCCGCCACCGCCTCGGCCAGCACGTCGACCAGCGGGCGGTCGACGACGGCCAGCGCGCGGGTGAGCTCGCGGGCGGTGTCGGCCAGCGGGGTGAGCGATCGACGCAGGCGCTTGGGGAGCGTGCGCAGGATCGCGCCCACCAGCTCCTCGCGGAACCCGGGCACCTGCCAGTCGAACCCGTGGGCGTCCAC
>CAZIVZ010000168.1:0-7424 GCA_964542495.1 uncultured Aquihabitans sp. | reverse complement strand
CGGCTCTTCTTCAACCGGACGCTGCCGGACTCGTTCGAGTTCATCAACGCCCGCGTCGACAAGAAGGTGATGGGCGACATCGCCAACCGCCTCGCCAACTACGAGGACAAGGCCGTGGTCTCCACGAGCCTCGATGCCATCAAGAACCTGTGCTTCCGCTACGCGGCGCAGTCCGGCATCACCATCTCCATCGACGACGTGAAGACGCCGTCGGAGAAGGCCGGGATCATGGAGACCCACGAGCTCCAGGCCCAGAAGGTCGAGGACCAGTTCCGCCGGGGCATCATCACCGACGGCGAGCGGCGCCAGAAGGAGGTGGAGATCTGGACCGACGCCACCGATCAGGTGCGCACGGCCATGGAGCGCAACCTCAAGAAGGAGCTCTTCAACCCCATCGAGATGATGGTGGGCTCCGGCGCCCGAGGGAACATGATGCAGGTCCGCCAGATCGCCGGCATGCGTGGCCTGGTGGCCAACCCCCGTGGCGACATGATCCCGCGTCCCATCAAGTCCAACTTCCGTGAGGGGTTGGAGATGCTGGAGTACTTCATCGCCACGCCCGGCGCCCGCAAGGGCTTGGTGGACACCGCCCTGCGCACCGCCGACTCGGGCTACCTGACCCGTCGCCTCGTCGATGTGGCCCAGGAGCTGATCATCAACGACGAGGACCCGTTCGAGAAGGCCGAGGCCACCGGTTCGCCCATCCGCGGCATCTGGATCGAAGACGTCGGGCCCGACACCGCCAACAAGCGGTCCTACATCGAGACCACCCTGTACAGCCGCACGATCGCCAACGACGTGACGTGCAGCGACGGCACCGTGTTCCCGCGGGGCACCATCGTCGACCAGGCGATCATGGAGAAGCTCCGTGACGATCCCGAGGTCACCCGGGTCCGGGTGCTCTCCCCGCTCACCGACGACTCCGTCGCCGGCATCTCGCGGGCGAGCTACGGCATGTCGCTGGCCACCAACAAGGCCATCGAGGTGGGCGAGGCGGTCGGTGTGATCGCCGCCCAGTCCATCGGCGAGCCCGGCACGCAGCTCACCATGCGGACCTTCCACACCGGCGGCATCGCCGGCTCCGACATCGCCGGCGGCCTCCCCCGGGTGGTCGAGCTGTTCGAGGCTCGCTCGCCCAAGGGGAAGGCCACCCTGGCCCGCACCTCAGGTGTGGTTCGGATCGGCGAGGACGAGGGCAAGGGCCGGGTGATCACCATCGTCGGCGACGACGGCACCGAGGACACCTACACCGTCCCCGCCGTGCAGCGCCTCGAGGTCGAGGACGGCGACGAGGTGGAGGCCGGCGACGCCCTCGTGGAGGGGGCTCGCGATCCCAAGGAGCTCCTGGAGATCCGCGGTGTCCGCGAGACGCAGACCTACCTCGTCGAGCAGGTGCAGAAGGTGTACCGCGAGCAGGGTGTGTCCATCCACAACAAGCACATCGAGCTCATCGTGCGCCAGATGACCCGCCGGGTCACGGTGCTGGAGGCCAACGACTCCGAGTTCCTCCCCGGGGAGCGGGTCGACCAGAAGGTCTTCGCCGACGCCAACCGCCTCCTGGTGGAGGAGGGCAAGCGCCCGGCGGAGGGCCGGGTGGAGCTGATGGGGATCACCAAGGCCTCGCTGGCCACGGACTCCTGGCTCTCGGCGGCCTCCTTCCAGGAGACCACCCGGGTGCTCACCGAGGCGGCGATCGACTCCCGGTCCGACTCCCTCGTCGGGCTCAAGGAGAACATCATCATCGGCAAGCTCATCCCGGCCGGTACCGGCATGCACGTGTACCGCGACATCGAGACGCACGCGCCGGACTACCAGCCGATGGCGTTCTACTCGTCCGACGGCGAGGCGCTCGACGACGCCGAGTGGCTGGCCAACCAGGCTGCCGCTGCGGGTGGGGCCGAGGTCATCGACCTTCCCACCGCTTCCGCCGAGGGCTGAGCCAGCGCCTCCACCGTGGGGCGACGAGCGCACGAACGGGACGTTCCTTCTGGGGCGTCCCGTTCCGCGTCCGGGCGTCGGCTCGGAGGGTGGACCGGACGGCCCGACCGAGCCGGGTCAGGCCGGCAGGCCGAGGGCGCCGGCGGTGGCGGGGTGCGACACCACCACCAGGTCGGCTGCCGCCGAGGGGGGACCGATGGCGGGGACGGCCCGGCCGTCCCAGTCGACGGCCCAACATCGTCCGAGGCTGGCCAGGACGGCGAAGAGCTCCTCGGGCTCGGTGCCGCGCCGGCGCAGGTGGGAGGGGTCGAACTCCACGATCGCCACCACCTCGTCGGCGGCGGCGAGCACCGCGTGCATCCCGGCCAGCACGTCGGCCTCGGATCCCTCCGTGTCGATCTTCGCCAGCAGAGCGCCCCGGCCGGTCGTGCCGGCGGCCACCAGCGCGTCGACGGTCCGCACGGGCACCGACAGCTCCAACAGGGCCACACCGTCCTGGGACCGGGTGAGCGAGGTGGCGGCCGACCCGCTCCACCGGGGGTCGACCGACAGGGTGGCCTGCCCGCCGTCGTGGACGCCGGCCAGGACCGCATGGAGCTCGATCTGCTCGTGGTCGGGGTGGGCGTCGATCGAGCGTCGCAACGGCGCGATCACTCGTGGGTTCGCCTCCACGGCCACCACCCGCGCGCCGTAGGGGTAGCGCGCGTTGAGCACGAACTCCCCGTAGTTGGCGCCCACGTCGAGCACGAGGGTGGGGGCGACAGCGTCCACGGCCCGTCGCCAGAGGGCGATCAGCGCCGGCTGGTGGCCGCGCCCGAGTCCGCGCACGATCTCCCGGCCCCGCCGGTCGGTCGGATCGACGTGGATGATGTGGCCCGAGGCGGCGAGGGCGATGTGGTCGGGGCGCAGCTGGCGGGTCTGGCGAAGGATCGACAGCCGTCGCCGGATCCGCCGCACCATCCGGCCCACCGGGCCCGCGGCCAGCGACCGGCGCAGCGATTCCGTGCTGGTGCGGGTGCCCATGCGGCCAATGGTGGCACGCGTCCAGGCGGGTAGCGTCGAGCCGGTCAGACACCCCGAGGGGAGCACACCACCATGCGCACGACGGTTCGCCAGATCCTGGGTCGCTCCAAGTCGGTCGACGCTCCGGTGCTGAACCGGCTGGGTCTGCAGGTGGGCCGCACCCTCGGGGCCTCGGCCCGGTTCCACGCCGCCCGCTGGCAGGTGGCGCCCGAGGTGGCAGATGCCGTCGCCGCGCTGCGGGCCGACGGCTGCGCCGTGATCGAGGGGCTCCTGCCCCCCGACGTGGTCGACGAGATCGCCGCCGTGGCGGCCCGGGTGGACGCCGACCCCGCGGTGCCCCACGACGAGAACCCGCAGGGCGCGAACCACCTGCACATCACCTGGCGCAGCGATGTGCCCGAGCCCGATCGCCGGGTGCTCGACCAGTTCTTCCTGCACCCGCGGATCGTGGCCCTGGGCGAGGCGGCCGAGCGCCTCGCCCTGTCGCCGGGCGCCGGGCGCTGCACGATCCAGCACCTCGTGCAGGCCGACGGCGAGCCCGACCTCGAGGCTGCGCTCCACAGCGACACCTTCCACCCCACCCACAAGATCTGGCTCTACCTGACCGACGTGACCGAGCAGGACGGCCCGCTGCTGTTCTACCCGGGGTCGCAGAAGCTCTCGCTGGCCTCGCTGCGCGGCACCTACGCCGACAGCGTGGGCGCCAACGTGGGTGCACGCCGCATCGGCGACGACGAGGTGGCCACCCGTCACCTCGAGCCCGAGGTGTTCACCTGCCGGCGGGGCACCGTCGTCATCGCCAACACCCTCGGTTACCACGGCCGGGTGCAGGGCCGGCCGCCGGGCGACCGCCTCGTGCTCCACATGGAGCTCCGGCCCGACCCCTTCCGCCGGCCGCGCCGGCTCCCGCCGGACACCTCCACGGCGCGGTCGCGCTAGCGGGCGAAGGTCATCAGGAACGAGCGGACCTCGTCGGCCACCCGCTCCGTGCAGCCACCGTCGGTGTAGGTACACAGGGCTTCGAGCATGGCCCGACGCTCCGTTGCCAGGCGCTCGGGCTCATCGAACCCGCGACGCACCGCGGCCACCAGCTCCCGGCGGGAGCGCGCCAGCTCGAGACCGCCGGACGCGACGATCGGCACGAAGTGCTCCCGGTCGTAGAGCTCGGAGGCCAGCCGGCGGTACGGGTGGCCGGGGGTCGTGTCGTACGCCGGCCCAATCTGGGGTTTGCCGAAGAAGGCACCGTCGAGGGTCATGGTGGACGACACGCTGACGTGCACGTCGGTGTGGGCCAGCGCCGAGCACAGGTCGGTGATCTGGTCCTGGCCGAGATCGACCTGGCCGGGGCGGCCGGGCGTGTCCCCCACCCGGCCGGGGTCGTCGAGCACCACCGCGGGGTGCCGACGGAACTGCTCCCAGCGCTCGGGGCGGTCGATGGGGTGACGTCGCAGCAAGATGCGCGCGTCGGGCGGGAGGTCGCCGGTGTCGATGGCCTCACAGAGGTGCTGCACGTACTGGGGCTCGTGCGGGGCCACCTCGGGCGGCCCGGCCCCGAAGAGGATCGTGGGGTGGTCGCCCAGGTCCTTGCGGGCGCGCCAGGCGGCGCGATCCTCCAGATGGGACGGGTCGAGGTAGAAGTCGAACTGGGCCGGACCGACGATGCGGACCTGGTCGGCGGTCACGTCGCGGTGGCTCCGCAGGATCTCCTCCCGGTTGAACCGGTTCCAGACGAGGTAGCGCTGGAAGGGCACCGGCAGCGGGGGCCTGGTGGTGATGTTGTCGAACGACAAGATGCTGGTGCAGCGGGGCAGGCCGGACTCGGCCGCCGCCAGCAGCACCACCCGCTCCTGGGCGGTGAACGGGGTGACGCTGAACACGGCGTCGATGCGGTGCGTGCGCAGGAACTGCTGGTTCTCGGTGAGGTTGGTGCGGGCGGGCAGGGCGGCCTGGAGCACAGCGGCGACCGCTGCCTCGTGGCCCGGTGCCAACGACCGCAGCCGCTGGCGCTGCCACGAGGCCCACCGCCGGAGGCGCACGGATCGAGGCCGCCCGGCGTGACGTCGGGAGCGGTCGATGCGGCTCGACGGGCTGCGCAGGCGGCGGATGAAGTGCACCTCGAGCTGGCCGAACAGGCCGAGCGTGGCGGCATCGACCCGGGCGTCGGGGAGCCGCACGACCTCGATCCCCTGCGCCGCGAGCTCGCCGGCCAGGGCCTCGTCGTCCCACGACAGGGCCAGCACCGGGTGGCAGGCATCGCCGATCCGGGCCAGCAGCCCGGTGCGGACCACGTACCGGACGGCGAAGGAGATGGTGATCGGGATGAGCACCCGAGGCCGCGCGCCGGAGGCTCCGTGGTCGTCGTCGCTCGTCATGGCCTCCACCCTGGTCGGAGCGTAGCCGTGGTCGGACTGTGGCCCGTTTGCTCGGCACGTCGGGTGCCTTCTACCATTGTCCCTCGGCCCAGTCGCGGATGCGCGCTCGGGTCACCGCCGCAAGTACTCGAGAGGTTCGTTCGTTGCCCACCATCCAGCAGCTGGTCCGCAAGGGCCGCCAGGACAAGCCCACCAAGGGCAAGACCCCAGCTCTCAAGGGCGCTCCCCAGCGTCGCGGCGTCTGCACCCGGGTGTACACCAACACCCCGAAGAAGCCGAACTCCGCGCTCCGCAAGGTGGCCCGCGTCCGCCTGTCGAGTGGGGTCGAGGTCACGGCCTACATCCCCGGCGAGGGCCACAACCTCCAGGAGCACTCCATCGTGATGGTGCGCGGCGGTCGTGTGAAGGACCTCCCCGGCGTCCGCTACAAGATCATCCGCGGCACCCTGGACACCTCCGGCGTCAAGGATCGCAAGCAGGCCCGCAGCCGCTACGGCGCCAAGAAGGAAGGCTGACATGCCCCGCAAGGGTCCCGCCCCCCGCCGCGAGCTCATGCCCGACCCCATCTACCGGTCGGTCGTGGTCACCCAGGTCGTGAACAAGGTGCTCCAGCGCGGCAAGCGCTCCACCGCCGAGCGCATCGTGTACGGGGCGCTCGACATCGTGGCCGCCAAGACCGGCACCGACGATCCGGTGGCCACGCTCAAGCGGGCCGTCGAGAACGTCAAGCCCCAGCTCGAGGTGCGCAGCCGCCGCGTCGGTGGCGCCACCTACCAGGTCCCCGTCGAGGTCAAGCACCAGCGGGCCAACACGTTGGCCATCCGGTGGCTCGTGGGCTACTCCCGGCAGCGCCGCGAGAAGACCATGGCCGAGCGCCTGGCCAACGAGATCCTCGATGCCAGCAACGGCATCGGCGCCTCGGCCAAGCGTCGCGAAGATCTCCACAAGATGGCCGAGTCCAACAAGGCCTTCGCCCACTACCGCTGGTAGCGGGTCTCAGCTGAACATCGGGGGATCACCTGGTCCCCCCGCACCGACCGGGTCCGCGTTCGTCGCGGTGCCCGGTCGTGGCATGTACGCCCCCACAACGTGAACAGAGACTGAGAAGATGCCAGAAGTCGTCCCCCTCGATCGGTACCGCAACATCGGGATCATGGCCCACATCGACGCGGGCAAGACCACCACCACCGAGCGGATCCTCTACTACACCGGCAAGACCTACAAGATCGGCGAGGTCCACGAGGGCGGGGCGGTCATGGACCACATGGTCCAGGAGCAAGAGCGCGGCATCACCATCACCTCGGCCGCCACCACCACGTTCTGGAACGACCACCGGATCAACATCATCGACACCCCGGGCCACGTCGACTTCACCGTCGAGGTGGAGCGCTCGCTGCGCGTGCTCGACGGTGCCGTGGCGGTGTTCGACGGCGTGGCCGGCGTCGAGCCCCAGACCGAGACGGTCTGGCGCCAGGCCGACAAGTACGGCGTGCCCCGCATGTGCTTCGTCAACAAGCTCGATCGCCTCGGGGCCGACTTCTACAAGGCGGTCGATTCGATCCGGGAGCGTCTCGGCGCCAACGTCGCCGTGCTGCAGATCCCGATCGGCTACGAGGGCGACTTCTCCGGCGTGGTCGACCTGCTCAAGATGAAGGCCATCGTGTGGAGCGGTGAGGAGCTCGGCGCCAAGTTCGACATCACCGACATCCCGGCCGACCTCCAGCAGAGGGCCGAGGAGTTCCGCCAGCAGTTGCTCGACGTGGTCTCGTCGCACGACGACGAGATCCTCGAGAAGTTCCTCGGCGACGAGGAGATCACCGAGGCCGACCTCAAGCGGGCCATCCGCCGGGCCACCATCGCCAACGAGATCGTGCCCGTGCTCACCGGCTCGGCGTTCAAGAACAAGGGCGTCCAGCCCCTGCTCGACGCCGTCGTCGACTTCCTCCCCTCGCCCCTCGACCTCCCGCCGGTGCACGGCGTGGCCCTCAAGGGCGGCGCCGAGGTCACCCGTGAGGCCAACGCCAAGGCCCCGTTCTCGGCCCTGGCCTTCAAGATCGTGGCCGACCCCCACGGCAAGCTCACCTACTTCCG
>CAZIVZ010000167.1:0-7451 GCA_964542495.1 uncultured Aquihabitans sp. | reverse complement strand
CGCCATCGCGGCCCAGCAGGCCGAGGCCCGCCGCCAGGCCGCGCAGGCCGCCGCCGAGCGCGAGGCGCGCATCGCCGCCCAGCAGGCCGCGCCCCAGCCCGCCGCCGAGGCCGGTCCCACCGACGCTCCTGCGGCCGAGGCCGCCCCCGAAGCCCCCGCCGCGCCCGAGACCACCGAGGAGACCACCCCCGATGCCTGAGTTCACCGCCAAGGACGTCCAGGCCCTGCGCCAGTCCACGGGCGCCGGGATGATGGATGCCAAGAAGGCGCTCCAGGAGAACGGCGGCGACGCCGAGGCCGCCACCAAGTGGCTGCGGGAGAAGGGCCTGGCCAAGGCCGGCGCCCGCGAGGACCGCGACAACAGCCAGGGCACCGTGGCCGTGGCCTCCTACGAGGGCGTGGCCGCCGTCGCCGAGCTCAAGTGCGAGACCGACTTCGTGGCCAAGTCGGACCAGTTCTCCTCGCTCGTCCAGGAGATCGCCGCGCTGGTGGCCGCCGACGGCGAGCAGGCCGCGGCCACCAAGGCCGAGGCCATCGACGACATGAAGGTCCTCCTCAAGGAGAACATCGAGCTCGGCCGGGTCGTGCGGATCGAGGCCGGCGCCGGGAACGTGGTCGACACCTACCTGCACCGCCAGGACGGCCGTGGCGTGCTCGGGGTCATCGTGGAGCTGGCCGGCGGCTCCGTCGACCTCGCCCACGAGATCGCCGTGCACATCGCCTTCACCAAGCCCACCCACCTCAGCCGCGACGAGGTCCCGGCCGACGAGGTGGCCAAGGAGCGGGAGGTGCTCGAGGGCATCACCCGCGCCGAGGGCAAGCCCGAGGCCGCCATCGAGAAGATCGTCGACGGCCGCCTCTCGGGGTGGTTCAAGGACCGCGTGCTGCTCGAGCAGGCCTACGTGAAGGACGAGAAGCAGTCGATCGCCCAGCTCCTCGGCGGCGCCACGGTCGTGCGCTTCGCCCTGGTGGCGATCGGCGGTTGAGCGTGTCTGATCCCGAACCCCGCTGGCCCCGGGTCATCCTCAAGCTCTCCGGCGAGGCGTTCGCCGGGGAAGCGGGGTACGGGATCGATGGCAGCGTCGTCCGCCAGTTGGCCATGGACGTGGTCGACGCCCGCACCATGGGCGTCGATGTGGCCATCGTCATCGGCGGCGGCAACATCTGGCGGGGCATGACCGGCGCTGGCGCGGGCATGGACCGCGCCCAAGCCGACTACATGGGCATGCTGGCCACCATCATCAACTCGCTGGCCCTCCAGGACACGCTCGAGCAGCTCGAGCAGCCCACGCGGGTCATGTCGGCGGTCCACATGGAGCAGATCGCCGAGCCCTACATCCGTCGACGGGCCGAGCGTCACCTCGAGAAGGGCCGGGTGGTGATCCTGGCCGGCGGCCTCGGCGCGCCGTTCTTCACCACCGACACCCCCGCGGCCCTGCGCGCCGCCGAGCTGTCGGCGGGTGCGGTGCTGAAGGGCACCCACTCGGGGGTCGACGGCGTCTACACCGCAGACCCCAAGCTCGACCCGTCGGCCACCAAGCTCGACGAGATCACCTACATGGACGTGCTCAACCGCGGCCTCAAGGTGATGGACCCCACCTCGATCACGTTCTGCATGGACAACGACCTCCCGATCGTCGTGTTCGACGCGCTGCAGGTGGGCAATCTGCGGCGTGTCCTCACCGGCGAACCGGGAGTCGGTACCCTGGTCAGGTGATCCCGTACCGGCAGGCAGTCCCGTGAGCGACGACATGGTGGCCATGGTCCTCGACGACGCCCGGGAGCGCATGAGCCGGGCGGTCGTCCACACCCGGGCCGACTTCGGCAACATCCGCACCGGCCGCGCCGCCCCCGCGCTGGTGGAGAAGCTGCCCGTGGAGTACTACGGCTCCGACGTGCCCCTCCAGCAGCTGGCCGGCTTCTCGGTGCCCGAGGCCCGCATGCTCGTGATCACGCCCTACGACAAAGGCGCCATGTCGGCCATCGAGAAGGCGATCCAGCGCTCGGACCTGGGGCTCAACCCCAGCAACGACGGTCACAGCATCCGCCTCTCGTTCCCGCCGCTCACCACCGAGCGCCGCAAGGAGTTCGTGAAGGTCGTCAAGGGCATGGCCGAGGACGGCCGGATCACCGTGCGCAACGTGCGCCGGGCGGGTCGTCAAGACCTCGAGGCCATGCAGCGCGACGGCGAGGTGTCCGAAGACGATCTCGCCCGTGCCGAGAAGGAGCTCGACAAGCTCACCCAGGCCGCCGAGGCCGAGATCGATGCCGCGCTGGGCCACAAGGAGCAGGAGTTGCTCGAAGACTGACCGAAGGCGGTGGCCTCGCCACCAGCCGACCACGATCGTGAGCCACCGAGGCGGCACCCGCCGCCGGCTCACCCGCCCGGGCGACAGGTCGCCCGGTGGGGTTTCCCAGGAGGTTCCATGGACGACCAACGCAGGTCCCGACCAGACGACGAGGAGACGGCCGATCCCGCCGAGGGCGTCCGCATCATCGGACCCGCCGAGGCGGCGGAGGCCATCGAGCGCGGCGACGTCGCTCCGAGGCGCGGCGACGACCAGCTCCGCTTCGGCGACCGGCCACCCGCGCCGCCGGCCGGGCCCCGTCCCGCGTTGCGGTTCCCCCTCGACGCCAGCGCCGATCCCACCCGCATCGAGCGACCGCCGGTGCAGCCGGCACCGGACCCGGTCACCGGGCCGGTCGAGCTGCCCCACTGGACCGAGCCCCCCACCGGTGAGGTGCCCGCCGTGCTCATCGGCGACGACGGCCCGCTGCTCGGCGACGGCGGCGACGACCTCGATGCCTGGTCGTCCTTCGCCACCTCCACGCCGCGCTGGCGCGACGCCGACGACGACTGGGCCGACGACGGCTACATGGAGACCCTGGCCGGGGATTCCGACGAGGTCCGCGTCGGCGCCCTGGGAGACCAGGATGCCGAGCCGAGCCACGAGGAGTACTTCAGCTTCGACGACCTCGACGAGCGAGTGGGCGAGCGCACCGCCGACGTCGCCGGTGTCGACGCCGGCGACGACCTGGCCGACGAGGTCTGGGACGCCGACGAGGACTGGAGCGCATCCGCCGCCGGCGAGGTGCAGGAGGAGTGGGACGACGACGCTCGCGAGCCGGTGGCCGCCACCCGCGTCGGCACCCGCCCCGAGCCGGGCTCAACGTTCGGGCCCACCACCTCCGGTGGCGATCGGAACATGCCGGTGGCCATCGGCGTCGGCGTCGGGCTGGCCGTGCTCGGTGCGCTGCTGTTGAAGGTCGGTGCCGCGGCCACCATGTTGCTGGTGGTGGCCGTCCTCGCCCTCTCGGCCATCGAGTACTTCGCGGTCCTGCGCAAGGTGGGCTGGGAGGCGGCCACGCCCCTCGGCGTCGCCGCCTGCGTGCTGTTCCCGCTGGCGCTGTACTGGCGGGGCCCGCTCGCGTTCCCGCTCCTCACGTTCCTCGTGCTGGCGGCGCTGCTGACCTGGTACCTGGTGGGCGCCGGCGGCCACGACCCCCGGGTGCTCGAGGGCTCGGGCGCCACGCTGCTCGGGGTGGTCTGGATCGGCGGGCTCGGGTCGTCGGCCGCCGCCATGTTGCGGATCCCAGACGGCCGGGCCCTGCTGCTCATCGCCATCTTCGCCACCGTGGCCTACGACGTCGGAGGCTTGTTCATCGGCAAGTCGATGGGCCACCGGCCGGTGTCCGCGGCCTCGCCCAACAAGACCTTCGAGGGTCTCGTCGGCGGCATGGCCGCGGCGTTCATCGTGGCCCTCGTGATGGTGGGCATGTTGAAGCTCGGTCCCTGGGACACCGTCGGCGCGGCGCTGGTCCTCGGCATCGGCGCGGCGGCGGCAGCCCCCCTGGGTGATCTCTGCCAGTCGCTGCTCAAGCGGGACCTCGGGGTCAAGGACATGTCGTCCATCCTCCCTGGCCACGGCGGCGTGCTCGATCGCTTCGACAGCATGCTGTTCGTGCTCCCGACCGTCTTCTGGCTGGCGGTGAGCTTCGGCCACGTGGGCTGAGGCTCCTCGTCGCTCGATCGCCGACCTGGTCGCGTGACCACCACCGTCGCCCTCGCCGGGTCCACGGGGTCCATCGGCACCCAGACGCTCGACGTGGTGGCGGCCGAGCCCGAGCGGTTCGAGGTGGTGGCGCTGGGTGCCAGCGGGCGCAACCTCGCCCAGCTGGTCGAGCAGGCGCGAGCGGTGCGGCCACGCGTGGTGGCGGTGACCGACGAGGAGGCCGCCCGCGTCGCGGCTGACCTGCTCCCGGGGGTCGAGGTGCGCGCCGGCACCGCCGGGCTGGCCAGCCTCGGCGCCGAGGCCGACGTGTGCGTCAACGGCGTGGTCGGCTTCGCCGGGCTCGAGGTGACCCTGGCCGCGCTGCTCGCCGGGCGCCGTCTCGCCCTGGCCAACAAGGAGTCGCTGATCGCCGGGGGCCCGGTGGTCCAGGCGGCCCGTCGCACCCCTGGCTGCGAGCTGGTCCCGGTCGACAGCGAGCACGGGGCCATCCACCAGTGCCTGCGATCGCGCGACGTCCACGGCCCAGCGCGGGTGCACCGGCTCGTGCTCACCGCCAGCGGGGGGCCGTTCCGGGGTCGGAGCCCCGCCGAGCTGGCCGAGGTGTCCGTCGACGATGCCCTGGCCCACCCCACCTGGTCGATGGGCCCCAAGATCACCGTCGACTCGTCGACCCTGATGAACAAGGGCCTCGAGGTGATCGAGGCCCACGAGCTGTTCGGCGCCCCCGCCGGCCGCGCTGGCGTCGGCATCGGCTACG
Organism: uncultured Aquihabitans sp.; assembly: GCA_964542495.1. Lineage (GTDB taxonomy): Bacteria > Actinomycetota > Acidimicrobiia > Acidimicrobiales > Iamiaceae > Aquihabitans. The sequence continues at coordinate 2,681 of CAZIVZ010000167.1, read as the reverse complement.
ACGAGATCGACGTGGTGGTGCACCCGCAGTCGATCGTGCACTCGATGGTCACCTTCGATGACGGTTCCACCATCGCCCAGCTGTCCGTGCCCGACATGCGCCTGCCCATCGGCTACGCCCTGGCCTGGCCCGATCGGCTGGGCACGCCCTTCGGGGCGATCGACTGGACCACCCTCTCCCGGCTGGACTTCGAGCCCCCGGACCTGGAGGCCTTCCCGTGCCTGGGGCTGGCCTACGCCGCGGGCCGGGCGGGCGGGCTGGCGCCGGCCACGCTCAACGCCGCCAACGAGGAAGCAGTGGCGGCGTTCCTCGCCGGTGCCATCGCGTGGGTCGACATCGCCGCCGTCGCCGCGGCCGTCCTGGACCTCCACGACGGCGCCGTCCCCCGAGACGTCGACGATGTCGTGGAGGCCGACCGCCGCGCGCGGGCCGAAGCCCGTAGCGTGATGGCTGCCGATCACCCCTGAGGACAGCCACCCCATGACCGACACCCAGGCCCCACCCCGCCCCGACCTGCCGGAGTTGCCCGAGCGCCACGACGAGCCCCCGAGCGACGGCGGCGTCAGCCACGCCGGGCTTCGCCTCGTCGGCCTCATCGGTGCGCTGGCGCTGGTGGGCTGGTGGCGACCCTGGGTGCTGGTGGTCATCACCGCGCTCGTGGGGATGATCACCCTGCACGAGCTCGGCCACTACCTGACGGCCAAGCGGGCCGGCATGAAGGTCACCGAGTTCTTCCTCTTCTTCGGTCCCAAGGTGTGGTCGATCAGGCGGGGCGAGACCGAGTACGGCATCAAGTGCCTCCCGCTCGGCGCCTACGTGAAGATCATCGGCATGACCAACCTGGAGGAGGTGCCAGCCGCGGACGAGGACCGCACCTACCGCCAGAAGACCTTCAGCCAGCGGGTGTCGGTGGCCGTCGCCGGGTCCACCATGCACTTCCTGCTGGCCTTGGTGCTGATCGTGGTGGGTCTCACCGTCGTGGGTCAGCCCGGCGGAACCCTCAACGCCAAGGAGCAGGCCGAGAACTGGCGCATCGGCTCGCTCGTCGAGGGGGCAGGGGCCCAGGTCGCCGGCCTCCGACCGGGAGACCGGATCATCACCATCGATGGCACCCCGGTCGACACGTTCGAGGACCTCCGGGGCGTCGCCCGGCCCCTGAAGGGCGAGACGGTGCCGGTGACCTACGAGCGAGACGGCCGGGAGCGCACCGTCGACGTCACCCTCGCCCCCTTCTACAGCTGGTACGTCCAGCGCGTCGTACCCGGTTCCACCCTGGATGCGGCCGGCATCGAGGTGGGCGACGAGATCCTCGAGATCGACGGCGTGAGCACCCGCTCCTCGTCCGACCTCGACGAGCGCCTCGAGAGCCTCGAGGGCCAGACCGTGTCGCTGCTCATCGAGCGCGGGACGCGCCAGGCCACCGTCGAGGTGGAGCTCGAGTCGCTGATCCTCGGCGGCACGGAGGGCTACGTCGGCATCGGTCGGGAGATCCCCGAGGTCGAGAAGATGGGGCTGATCGAGGGCATAGCCGCCACGCCGGGTGAGTTCGCGTCCCTGGTCCGCCTCTCGGCGTCGGGGATGGTGCAGCTGTTCAGCTTCAGCGGCCTGTCGGACTACGCCGACCAGGTGGGCAGCGCCCAGGCGGACCGCGACGCCATCCGCGAGGAGAAGGAGGCCCAGGTACCCCCGACCTCGAACGAGTCGTCGTCCCGGCTGGACCAGAGCGCGGGACAGGCTGCTCCCAGCGAGAACCGCCCCACCTCCATCGTGGGCCTCGTGCAGGTGGGGTCCTACGTGGGCGAGGTCGACCCCGGTGCGCTGGTGAGCCTGTTCGTGCTCATCAACATCTTCATCGGGATGTTCAACCTGGTGCCCCTGTTGCCCCTCGACGGCGGCCACGTCATGATCGCCGTGTACGAGAAGATCCAGGAGAAGCGCCTCCGCCGGCGGCGGTACTTCACCGACGTCGCCCGGCTGATGCCGCTGACCTACGCCGTGGTGGCGGTGCTCGGCCTGCTGTTCGTGTCTTCGGTGTACCTCGACATCGCCAACCCGCTCGTGTCGTGATGGATCCCGAGTCGATCACCGTCGCCCGACGCCGGGCCACCCGCCGGATCGTGCTGGCCCACCCGAGCAACCCCGTGGCCGTCGGTGGCGATGCCCCGGTGTCGGTGCAGTCGATGACCACCACGAAGACGTCCGACGTGGAGGGCACGCTCGCCCAGATCTACGCCCTGGCCGGGGCCGGTGCCGACATCGTGCGGTGCACGTGCAACGACGCGGATGCCGCCGCCGGCCTGGCCCACATCGTGCCCCGCTCGCCGGTGCCGATCGTGGCCGACGTCCACAACAGCCACCGCATGGCACTGGCCGCGCTCGACGCCGGGGTCCACTGCCTGCGGCTGAACCCCGGCAACATCAAGCGTCCCGAGCACATCAAGCTGATCGCCAACGAGGCCAAGGACCGGGGCGTGCCGATCCGCATCGGTGTCAACGGCGGTTCGCTCGACGAGCGCCTCTACCAGAAGTACGGCGGCCGGGTGACCCCCGAGGCCATGGTGGAGTCGGCCCAGCAGGAGCTGGCCTACTTCGACGAGGTCGGCTTCGACCAGGTCAAGATCTCGGTGAAGGCCTCCAGCGTGCCGCTCATGATCGAGGCGTACCGCCAGCTCGCGGATGCG
>CAZIVZ010000166.1:0-7470 GCA_964542495.1 uncultured Aquihabitans sp. | reverse complement strand
ACAAGGGCGGCTACGACGGCGCGTCGTTCTGGGCGCGCGGCGGCGTCGGGGTGTCGATGCCCGACCGCGAAGGGTGGCCCCCGGGGCAGCCCACGCCGGCCTTCGGCGACGTGATGGGCGGCCTCACCGCCGCGGGGGCCATCGCCGCCGCGCTGGTCAAGCGCGAGCGCACCGGCGAGCCCAGCGTGGTCGACGTGTCGCTGCTGGCCACCGCCATGTGGCAGGTCTCGCCGATGATCATCGCGTCGAAGCTGTTCGGGTTCTCCAAGATCCCCCAGGGCGACCGCACGAAGTCGCCCAACCCCGGGGTGGGCACCTACCGCACCTCCGACGACCGCTTCATCGCCTTGATCCTCCTCCAGAGCGACAAGCACTGGGCCGACTTCGTGGAGCGTCTCGGCGTCCCCGAGCTGGCCACCGACCCGAGGTTCTGCGACTCGGCGGCCCGCTCCCAGAACGGCCCGGCGTGCATCGCCCGGCTCGACGAGGCCTTCGGTGCCCATCCCCTGTCGTACTGGCGGGAGCGGCTGGCCACCTTCGAGGGCGTCTGGAGCCCGTTCCAGACGCTCGACGAGCTCTACGACGACGTGCAGGTCCAGGCCAACGGCTACCTGCCCACCATGACCGCCGGAAACGGCCAGGAGGTGCAGCTCGTGGCCAGCCCGGCCCAGTTCGACGAGGAGCCCATCACCGTCGAGCGGGCCCCCGAGCACGGCGAGCACACCGAGCTGGTGCTGATGGACCTCGGCTACGACTGGGACCAGATCGCCGCCATGAAGGAGTCCGGCGCCGTCCTGTAGCGGTGTTCGGCGTCCACCACCTCGAGGTGTGTGCAGTCGAGCCGCACCACGCGGCTCGACTGCACGAGCCTCGGGTGGTGGGCTCGGGTGATGCCTCCGTCCGGCAGCGATCTAGGCCGGCGGTCGGGGTTCGCGGGGCAGGCCGAGGACCCGCTCACCGATGATGTTCCGGTTGACCTCGGTGGTACCGCCCGCGATGGTGAGCGATCGGGAGCCGAGCAGGTTCCACCCCCAGCTCCCCGTGAGCGCCGGCGGGCCGAGCACGTCCACCGCCGTGTCGCTCAGGGCCTGGTCGGTGGCGGCCCACGCCAGCTTGACCACGCTGCCCTCGGGGCCGGGCGCGCGGCCGGCGATCGCGGCGCCGAGCATCCGCTTGGCCAGCATCTCCAGCACGCGGACCTCGGTGTAGCGGGCGGCCAGGGCATCTCGCACCACCGGCGACTCGGTGGGGCGCCGCCCGTCGGGGCCGGGTCCGCCGGCGTCGTCGATCAGCCGGTCCAGCTTGCGGCCCAGGTGCAGGTAGAGGGAGGCCACGCCGGCCCGCTCGTTGGAGAGCGTCCGGGTGGCCACCTGCCAGCCCTCGTCGAGGGTGCCGAGCAGGGCCGAGCGCGGCACCCGCACCTCGTCGAAGAAGACCTCGGCGAACCCGGCGTCGCCGGCCATGGTCCGGATGGGCCGCACCTCGATGCCAGGGAGGGACATGTCCACCAGCAGGCAGGTGATGCCCCGGTGCTTGGGGCCGGAGGTGTCGGTGCGCACGTAGAGCTGGCACCAGTGGGCCCGGTCGCCGTTGGAGTTCCACGTCTTCTGCCCGGACACCACGAAGTGGTCGCCCTCCACCACAGCCCGGCACCGCAGCGACGCGAGGTCGGACCCCGCCTCGGGCTCGCTCATGCCCTGGCTCCAGATGTGGTCCCCGCGCAGCATCGGGCGCAGGAACCGCTCCTGCTGCTCGGGGCTGCCGTAGGTCATGATCGCCGGGGCGATGTTGGCCACCCCGATGGCGTTGACCGGACCGGGGGCGCCGGCCCGGGCCATCTCCTCGCTGATGGCGAGCTGCTCGACGATCCCGGCGTCGCGCCCGCCGAACGCGGCCGGCCACGACGGCGCCGCCCAACCGGCGTCGAACAGGGTGGCGTTCCACGCCCGCTGCGCCTCGAAGGGATCCCGCCGCGCCTGGCCGTCGTGCCGGTGGGCCACTGCGGCGCGCACCTCGGGCGTGAAGTGCTCGTCGAGCCAGGTGCGCAGCTCCTTGCGGACCAGCTCCGCGCCGGTCTCGGCGTCGGTCTCGTCGCCCGGTTGCCGCTCCACCGCACCTCCCTGCCGCTTCCACCGTCCGGGGCAGGAGTGTATGGTCATCTAACAGCGATGTCACCTATGGGAGAGACGATGCCGACCCGCCAGCTGGACTTCCCGGTCTTCGACGCTGACAACCACCTGTACGAGACCCGCGACGCCCTCACCCGCCACCTGCCGCCGGCCTACGAGGGGATCATCAAGTACGTCGAGGTCGACGGTCGCACCAAGATCGCCGTGCGCGGCCACATCAGCGACTACATCCCCAACCCCACGTTCGACAAGGTGGCGGCGCCCGGCGCCCAGGAGGAGTACTACAAGGTCGGCAACCAGGAGGGGAAGACCCACCGGGAGATCATGGGACGCGCCATCGAGGCCCTTCCGGCCTTCCGCGCCCCCGGGCCCCGCCTCGAGCTCATGGACGAGCAGGGCCTGGACCGGGCGATCATGTGGCCCACACTGGCCAGCCTGGTGGAGGAGCGTCTGCGAGACGACCCCGACGCCATCCACGCCATCATCCACGCGCTCAACCGGTGGATGCACGAGGAGTGGACCTTCAACTACCGGGACCGGATCTTCGCCACGCCGGTGATCACCCTGCCGGTGCTCGACCTGGCCCTCGCCGAGCTCGACTGGGTGCTCGAGCGCGGCGCCAAGATCATCCTGATCCGCCCGGCGCCGGTGCCGGGGTGGAAGGGCCCCCGGTCCTTCGCCCTCCCCGAGTTCGACCCCTTCTGGAAGCGGGTGGAGGACGCGGGCCTCGTCGTCGGCATGCACGCGTCGGACAGCGGCTACACCCGCTACCTCAACGAGTGGGAGGGCATCCGCGACGGCGAGTTCTTCCCGTTCCGGGCGCCGTCGGGCTTCGCCGCGATCATCGGCGGCCAGCACCGCGAGATCACCGACACGGTTGCCTCGGCCATCGGCCACGGCCTGTGCTCCCGCTTCCCGAAGCTGAAGCTCATGCCGGTGGAGAACGGCTCGGGCTGGGTGCGCCCCCTGATCGAGGACATGGAGAAGGCCTACGGCTTCAACCCCCACATCTTCGACGAGGACCCGGTCATGGTCCTCAAGCGCAACATCTACGTGCACCCCTTCCACGAGGAGGACACCAGCGGCCTGATCGATGTGATCGGCGTCGACAACGTGGTCTTCGGCTCCGACTACCCCCACCCCGAGGGCATGGTCGACCCGATCAGCTTCGTCGACGAGCTCGACGGCCTCGACCACGAGTCGGTCGCCAAGGTGATGGGCGGGAACCTCGGCCGCCTGCTCGACGTGGCCTGACTGGTCGCTGTGGTGGCTTTCCTTGCACGAGGTGGCCCGCGGGGCCACCGGGTGCAAGCAGGATCCCGGGTGCAGGCGAGCACGGCGGTTCTGCTTGCAGGGAGTGCCCCGGAGGGGCACCGGGTGCAAGGAGAACGAGACATGATGGGCGGCGCGACGACTGCGTCGCCTGAGGGGAGCGACAAGGGGCCGTGAGCCGCACCACGCACTTCCCGGCGTTCACGCCGACGAGCGCCGCGCTGGTGCGCGACTGCGCCCGGCGGTGGGGCGACAAGCCCCTCGTGATCCTGGGCGACCAGCGCCTCAGCTACGCCGAGGCCGACGCCCGATCCGCCCAGCTGGCCAAGGGGCTGCTGCTGTCCGGTGTGGGAAAGGGCACCCACGTCGGCCTGCTCGCTCCCAACAGCCCCGAATGGGTGGTCGGGTGGTTCGCCATCAGCCGCATCGGCGCCGTGGCCGTGCTGCTCAACACCTACAACAAGGCCACCGAGCTGAGCCGCACCATCCGCCACAGCGACCAGGCCCAGCTGCTCACCGTCGGCCGCCACCTGGGCCACGACTACCTGGATCGCCTGGAGCAGGCGGCTCCGGCGCTCGTCGGGCAGGCGCACGAGCACCTGCTGGATCCGAACCACCCCTTCTTGCGGGCGGTGTGGACCTGGGGGGCCGAGCCGCGGTCGTGGTGCGGCGACGTGGCCGACCTCGCTGGGCGGGCCGATGGGGTGGGCGACGACCTGCTGGCCGAGGTGGAGTCCGAGGTCCATCCCGCCGACCCCATGGCGATGGTGTACTCGTCGGGCTCCACCGCCGACCCGAAGGGCGCGATCCACAGCCACGGCGCCGTGGTCCGCCATGCCCACAACCTGGGCCAGATGCGAGACCTCCTGCCCGACGACGTGCTCTACACGCCGATGCCGCTGTTCTGGGTGGGCGGGTTCAGCTACAGCCTGGTGGCGGCCATGCACGCCGGTGCCACCCTGGTCTTCGAGGAGCAGTTCGAGCCCGGCGCCACGCTCGATCTCATCGAGCGCGAACGGGTCACGCAGGTGCTGGGCTGGCCCCACATGGCCAAGGCCCTCGTCGACCACCCGACGTTCGCCCAGCGCGACCTGTCGGCGATCCGCGGCGGCAGCACCACCGCGTTGCTGCCCCAGCACCTCCAGGCCGATGCCGACGTCCCGAAGGCCAGCTCGCTGGGCATGACCGAGACCCTCGGCCCCCACACGTTCGACGCCGGGGGGGAGCTGCCGCCGGAGAAGGCGGCCAGCTTCGGGCACTCGGTGCCGGGCGTTGACCACAAGATCGTGGACCCCATCACCGGCGAAGACCTGCCCACCGGCCAGGTGGGGGAGGTGTGGGTGCGGGGCTACTCGGTGATGGTCGGCCTCCACAAGCGGGAGCGCTCCGACACCTTCACCGCCGACGGTTGGTACCGCACCGGTGACGCCGGCTGGTTCGACGACGACGGGCACTTCTACTTCACCGGTCGCATGGGCGATCTCATCAAGTCGTCCGGCATGAACATCACCCCGCGCGAGGTCGAGGAGGTGCTCGAGGCCATGCCCGAGGTGGTCATGGCGTTCGTGACCGGCATCGACCACGCCGATCGCGGCCAGGACGTGGTGGCCGCCGTGGCCCTGCGCCCGGGTGAGTCGCTCGACGAGGACACCGCCCGGGCTCGCGTCAAGGAGGCGCTGGCGTCCTACAAGGTGCCCCGCCGCATCGCGATCTTCGGCGACCAGCGGGAACTGCCCTGGCTGGACTCGGGCAAGGTCGACCGCCGCCGGCTGGCCGCCATCCTCGAGCAGCGATGCTCCACGTCCTGATCCTGACCCCACCACTGGAGGTACCCCCACGATGCAGCTCAAGCCCGGCCTGCGACTCGAGTCCGCCACCTGCGACACCCAGGTGGTGGTCGTCAAGGCACCCAAGGACGTCGCCGACGTCGACGTGCGCTGCGGCGGCGAACCCATGCGCGAGCTGGGGTCGGAGGGCGATCGGGTGCCCGTCACCGCCGAGGGCGAGCCCTCCCTGCTGGGCAAGCGCTACGCCGACGACGATCTCGGCCTGGAGCTGCTGTGCACCCAGGGCGGTGACGGCGCGCTCGCCGTGGGCGACGCCCCGCTCCTGGTGAAGGGCGCCAAGCCCCTGCCCTCGTCGGACTAGCGGCGGCGGCTGCTCGCTGCCCGAGGTGGCAGCATCTGTCGTTGCGCTACCACCACAACCGCGGCCGCCTCCCAGTCGGACATCATCCCCAGCTGGACACCGCAAGCCTCCCACGACGGCACCAGGGGCAAGAGGCGGCCGTGCTGATCGGTCCCGACGAGCTGGCGTCGCTCGAAGACACGCTCGAGCTGCTCTCCGATCCGATCGCGATGGCGGAGCTCGCCGCATCCCGCCGCGCCCATGAGGTCGGTGACGTGGTCACCGGTGACGAATTGCGAGAGCGCTACCTGAAGCGGTGAGCGAAGCGGAGCTGTCCCACCTGGAGGTCACCCGCCCGGCAGATCGCCGACCTCGTCGGCTTCCCGAGGGCACCGCGGCGGCCATCGTGGCGTTCATGCTCGGCGCGCTGCTCGAGAACCCCCATCGCGTCGGTGGCCCGCTCCAGCGCGAGCTCGCCGGGCTGCGATCGGCCCGCCGTGGCGCGTATCGCGTGGTCTACGAGATCGACGAGGCCGATCAGCTCGTGATCGTCCACCGGTTCGACCAACGAGCAAGGGTCTACCGGCCCCGATCAACGTGACCCGTTCGAGATCGCTCCGACTGGGCCGGGGGCATGGTTCGGGGGCGGACGATGGTGAAGGCGAGCTGGCAGGCGGCGGCCAGGGGGCCGTCGCGACCGTCGTAGACGTCGACCCTCGTCACCACCGCTCGCTTGCCCCGGCGCAGCACGTGGCCCACCGCGTGGGCCGGGCCGTGCTGGACGGGCCCGAGGTAGTGGACCGTGAGGTCCGAGGTGACCACGATGCTCTGGGCGTCGAGCCCGGCCATGGCCATGCGCCCGCCGACGATGTCGGCGAACGTGGCCACCAGGCCGCCCTGGAGGGCACCGGTGGGGTTGGTCACGGTGTCGTCGACCTCGAGCTCGATGGCGAGGTCGGCGCCGTCCACCTCGACGTCGCGCATGCGCAGGCCCGACAGCACGTGGCTCCCGCCGGCCAGCGCCCGACGGTGGCGCTCGATCGCCGCGGCCACGTCGCCGCGCTCGTCGCTCACCGACGCTCAGGCCTCTCGGGTGAGGATCATGGCGCCGGCGATGGGCCCGCCGCCGTTGGCCACCGCCGCCACCTCGGGCTGCGTGCCCGGCGCGTTCGGCCCGCCCACCTGGCGCTCGCCGGCCTCGCCGCGCAGCTGGAGCACGGCCTCGTGGATGAACCCGAAGCCGTGGAGCCGGCCGGCGGAGAGCTGGCCGCCGTGGGTGTTGAGGGGCAGCTCGCCGTCGAGGGCGATGCGTGCGCCCCCCTCCACGAACGGGCCCGACTCGCCCTTGCCGCAGAACCCCAGCGCCTCCAGCCAGGTCATGGCGAGGAAGCTGAACCCGTCGTAGAGCTCGGCCACGTCGACGTCGGCCGGGGTCAGGTCGGTGCGCTCCCACACCATGGCGCCGGCGTCGCGCGCCGACATGGTGGTCATGTCGTCCCACTGGTCCCACGAGGGGCGGCCTCGCAGCGCGGTGCCCATGGCCTCCACCCGGGCGACGGGGTGGTCGACGTCGGCCGCGTGCTCGGCGGCCGACACGATCACCGCGGTGGAGCCGTCGACCGGGGCGTCGCAGTCGAAGAGCCGGAACGGCGTGGTGATCATGCGGGCGGCGAAGTAGTCGTCGAGCGTCATCGGGTCGCGGTAGACGGCCTTGGGGTTGTGGGCCGCGTTGCGCCGGCCGTTCAGCGCGATCTGGGCCAGCTGCTCGGAGGTGGTGCCGAACTCGTGCATGTGGCGGTGGCAGTTCATGGCCAGCCAGTTGGCCGCCGAGTACGCCCGGAACGGCAAGCTCCACTGCAGCGGACCACCGAAGCGGGGCACCCCGCCGCCTCCGCCTCCGCCACCGTCCATGCCGATGCCGCTGCGGCCGCCGCCGCCCTGG
>CAZIVZ010000165.1:0-7520 GCA_964542495.1 uncultured Aquihabitans sp. | reverse complement strand
CCGACCGCGTCGATGGCCGCCGCCGTCTCCCGGTTGATCACCTGCGATCCCATGCCCCAAACCGTACCCAGGGGGTATGACAGTCCCAATCGCACGGCCCCTCTCGGTGCCATCCCGTCAGCCTGGTCTGCGGTCATCGAGGTGGACGAGGACCACCAGCGGGTCGGTGTCCGTGCTGGGCGAGTGGCGCTGCCCGTACTTGGCCCCGAAGGCGGCGAGGGCCTCCTCGACCGCAACAGGATCGTCGCGGTGGCGTCGGGCGTGGCCGGTGCCGTGGAGCCAGGTGCCCCGGATCAGCAGGTCGACGGGGTGCGGGTGGCGGAAGTTGCGCCACCAGGTCTTGGTGTCGGGGCGCCCGACGAGCACCATCACGGTGCCATCGCCCAGCTCCGCGTACTGGGTCGGGGTGACGTGGTCGTGTCCGGTGCGGGTGCCGCGGTAGCGGATCAGCTGCACCTTTGCGCTGAGCACCGGGTGCAGCGGCGATCGCAAGATGCCTGCCACGACGGCGTTCGACAAGGCCATGGTCCAGTCTGGCCCGTCGGCGCGACCCTCACGGGTCGAAGCGACCGTCGAAGTGGTGCTGGGCCTCGGGGCGTCCGCGGTGGGGGAGTAGATGAAGTCGAGGGAAAGGCCCAGACCCACAGCGGTCCCGGCGAACGGATCGGCGGCGTCGGTCCCTGGGCTGGTTGACCAGAGCCTCCGGTCGTCGAGGTTCGGTCTCCTCCCTCGACTCGGCGCGGACGCATACTTGCTCGGTGAGCGACGACGCGATCTCGGTCGAGCAGCTGGTGAAGACCTTCGGGTCGACCAGGGCCCTCGACGGCCTGGACCTCACCGTGGCCCACGGCTCGGTGCACGGGTTCCTGGGCCCGAACGGGTCGGGCAAGTCGACCACCATCCGGGTCCTGCTCGGCTTGCTGCGGGCGAGCTCCGGGCGCGTGCGCGTGCTCGGTGGGGACCCGTGGCGGGACTCGGTGTCGCTGCACCGCCGGCTCGCCTACGTGCCAGGCGACGTGGCGCTGTGGCCCAACCTCACGGGCGGGGAGGCGATCGACGAGCCCACGGCCGGGCTCGACCCGATCATGGCGGCGGAGTTCCAGGAGCTGGTGCGCGAATGCAGCAGCCGGGGGAGCACGGTGCTGCTGTCGAGCCACGTCCTCGGCGAGGTCGAGGCCCTCTGCGACCGGGTGACCATCATCCGAGCCGGCCGGGCCGTGGAGTCCGGCAGCCTCGAGGACCTCCGGCACCTGACGCGGACGGCCATGGTCGTGCGGACGGCTCGCCCCGTCGCGGACCTCTCCGGGCTCGACGGTGTGCACAACCTGGTGCTCAACCACGACGGCACGGCGCGGTTCGACGTGGACACGGCGCACCTGGAGGCGCTGCACCGGCGGCTGGCGGAGGCGGGGATCGTGGCGCTCACCAGCTCCCCGCCCACCCTCGAGGAGCTTTTCTTGCGCCACTACGGCGTCGGCCCCGGCTCGAGCCCCGCCGAGGGTCGTGCCACTCCCGAACCCCAGGAGCGGTGAGCGTGAGCGCGTTCACCGGCACGGGGCGCCTGCTCCAGCTCGCGCTCCGGCGGGACCGGGTGCAGCTCCCCGTGTGGATCGCGTCGCTCACGCTGCTGCACGCGTTCAGCGTCTGGAGCATGTTCGCCGTCTACGGCGACGACAGGGAGCGCCTCGAGCTGCTCGTCAGCACGGCGGTCAGCGGCGTGGCCCTCATGTTCAACGGGATCGTCTCGGGCACGAGCCTCGCCGCGGCCACCATGTCGCAGACGTTGCTGATCATGCTCACCGGTGTGGCGCTCATGAGCACCTTCGCCGTGGTCCGCCACACCCGCCAGGACGAGGAGGCCCAGCGCGCCGAGCTGGTCGGCGCCGCGATCGTCGGCCGGCGGGCGCCGCTCACCGCCGCACTGGCGGCGGTGGCCCTGGCCAACCTCGTGGTCGGGGTGGCGAACTCGCTGCTGCTCGTGGCGGTCGGCTTTCCCGTCGCCGGTTCGGTGGCCGCCGGCGCCGCCATGGCCCTCACCGGCCTCGCCTTCGCGTCGGTGGCCGCGGTCGCCGCGCAGGTGGCCACCACGTCCCGTGCCGCCAACGGGTTGGCGGGCGTGGTGGTGGCGATCGCGTTCGCGCTCCGGGGCGTCGGCGACATGTTCAGCCGGGCCGACCTCCAGGCGGTCCGCGTCGAGAGCTCGTGGCCGTCGTGGCTGTCGCCCATCGGCTGGGCCCAGCAGATCCGGCCCTACGACCTCGACCGCTGGGTGGTGCTCCTGCCGCTCGTGGCGTTGAGCGCGGTGCTCGTGCTCGTGGCGTTCCAGCTGCTCGCGCATCGAGACCTCGGATCGGGGATGATCGCCACCCGACCCGGTCCGCCCCGGGCGGCGCCGGGCCTCCTCAGCCCGATCGGGCTGGCCTGGCGGCTCCAGCGCAACGTGCTCTACGCGTGGACTGCGGTGCTGGCCATCCTCGGGCTGGCCTACGGCGTGATGGCCCCGGAGCTGGAGGACCTGGTGGGGTCGAGCGATTCGACGCGGGAGATCCTGGAGCACTTCGGCGGCTCGGGCGACCTGATCGACGTGTACCTGGCTGCGGTGGTCGCCATGGGCGGTCTCGGCGTCGCCGCCTACACCGTCCAGGCGCTGCTGCGCATCCGGAGCGAGGAGGTGGCCTCCACCCTGGAGGTCGTCGTGGTGGCCGGGGTGAGCCGCACGCGGGCGGTGCTCTCCCACGTGGTGATCGCCGCGGTCGGCACCGTCGGCCTGCTCGTGGTCTACGGGGGCACCATCGGGCTGGCCTACGGCCTGACCGGCGGTGGGGTCGCCCACGAGGTCGGGCGCTACGCCCTCGCCGGTGTGCTCCAGGCGCCGGCCGCCCTGGCGGTCGGCGGGTTCGCGGTCGCCGTGGTCGGTGCGCTGCCCGGTGCATCGCGGCCGATCGCATGGAGCGCCTACGCGGCCTGCCTGGTGCTCGGCCAGCTCGGCGAGCTGTTCGGGCTGCCCAGCGTGGTGCTGGGCCTGTCGCCGTTCAGCCACCTCCCGGCGGTACCGGTCCAACCGATGGCGCCGGTGCCGGTGGTGCTGCTCACCGCCGTGGCTGCCGGGCTCACCGCCTCGGGTGTGCAAGCCGTCCGGCGTCGCGATCTCGGGATCGCCCGAGGGTGACGACGTCGGCGGCGCTGGGGCGCAGCACGTGCCGTCCCCGCCCTCAGCCGGGGATGCGGCGCACACCGCCGCGGTCCGCGCTCGTGGCGAACGCGGCGTAGGCGGCGAGGGCGCGCGTCACGACGCGGCTCCGTTCGCCCCGGGGCTTCCAGCCTTCGGGGTCGGCGTCCATCCGCGACCGTCGGGCGGCGAGCTCGTCGTCGTCGATCTCGACCCGCAGGGTGCGGTCGGGGATGTCGATGGTGACCAGATCGCCTTCCTCGAGGAGCCCGAGCGCGCCGCCGGCGGCGGCTTCGGGGGAGATGTGGCCGATCGACAGTCCGCTGGAAGCGCCGGAGTAGCGACCGTCGGTGATGATGGCGCACGTCTCGGACAGGCCGAAGCCCTTCATGAGGATGGTCGGCATCAGCATCTCTTGCATGCCCGGCCCGCCCTTGGGTCCCTCGTAGCGGATGACGATGACGTCGCCCGCCACGACGTCACCCCCGAACACCGCCGCCGCGACCTGGTCCTGCTGGTCGAAGATGCGGGCTCGGCCCTGGAAGCGCAGCAGGTGCTCGGGCACCGAACCGCTCTTCACGATGCAGCCGTCCTCGGCCAGGTTGCCGTAGAGGACGGCCAAGCCGCCGTCGAGGCTGTGGGCGTGGTCCAGGTCTCGCAGGCAGCCGTTGCTCCGGTCGAGGTCGACGGCGGTGCGCGTCTGGTGCGACAGCGCGCCGGCGCCGGTGATGCCGCACGCGTCGGCGGCGTAGAAGGCGTGGACCTCGGGGTCGTCGGTGCGGCGGACGTCCCACCGGGCCAGCACGTCGGTCAGGGTCCCGTCGGGGTCCACGAGGGTGGCGACGGTGGTGTCGATCAGCCCGGCGCGGTCGAGCTCGCCCAGGATCCCGATCACGCCGCCGGCCTTGTGGACGTCTTCCATGAAGAAGTCGGACGTGGCCGGCGCGACCTTGCAGAGGAACGGCACCCGCCGGGAGAGGTCGTCGATGTCGGCCATGGTGAACTCGACGCCACCTTCGTCGGCCAGGGCGAGCAGGTGCAGGATCGTGTTGGTGGACCCGCCCATGGCGATGTCCATCGACATGGCGTTGACGAGCGCGGCACGGGTCACGATCGAGCGGGGCAGCACGCCGTCGTCACCGTCCTCGTAGTGGCGCTTCGCCAGCTCCACGACGCGGGTTGCGGCCTGGTCGAAGAGCCGGCCGCGATCGGCGTGGGTGGCCAGCAGGGACCCGTTGCCCGGCAGGGCGAGCCCGAGCGCTTCGGCCAGGCAGTTCATGGAGTTGGCGGTGAACATGCCCGAGCAGCTCCCGCACGAGGGGCAGGCGTGCTCCTCCACGGGCTCCTCGGCGCCGGCGAGGTGCGAGGGATCGAGCGCGGCGATGACCGCGTCGGTGGCGTCGGTGCGGACGGTGACCCCCGAGACGGTCACCCGGCCCGCCTCCATGGGACCACCCGAGACGAAGATGGCGGGGATGTTCAGCCGCAGCCCCGCCATGAGCATCCCGGGCGTGATCTTGTCGCAGTTGGAGATGCAGACCATGGCGTCCACCCGGTGGGCGTTGACCATGTACTCGATGGAGTCGGCGATGAGGTCTCGGCTGGGCAGCGAGTAGAGCATGCCGTCGTGGCCCATGGCGATGCCGTCGTCGACGGCGATGGTGTTGAACTCCCGGGCGATGCCGCCGGCCGCCCACACGCCCTCGGCCACCCGGCGGCCCACCGACGCCAGGTGCACGTGCCCGGGCACGAACTCGGTGAAGGAGTTGACGACGGCGACGAGCGGCTTGCCGAAGTCGGCGGTGCGGACGCCGCCGGCCCGCCAGAGGGCCCGAGCCCCGGCCGCCATCGGGCTGGTGGTCACGAGCTCGGATCGGTAGGTCATCGGCCCTCCATCGCAACAGGCTACCTGGACTGTTGCATCCGCCGAGCTTGACCGGCGGCACCCAGCGCGGCGGTAGCGTCGACGCCGTGTCGGTTCGCCAGCAGTCGAAGGTCGGGACCAGGGCCCGGTTGATCGAGGCGGGTGCCGAGCTGTTCCGTTGCCAGGGCATCCGCCAGACCTCGCTCGAAGAGGTGGCCACCGCCGCCGGTGTCCACCGGGTCACGCTTCACCGCACGTTCCCGGGGGGCCGCGACGAGCTCGTGGCCGAGGTGGTCCTCGGCCGGGCGCTCGAGGCGCTCGCATCGAGCCTGCCCTCCGCCGACGACGAGCGGTCGATCGGGGAGCTCATCACCGACGCCTTCACGAGCTTCGTGATGCTCGGTCGTCGCGATCCCGTGCTGCACGAGGCGCTGCAGTCCGACGCCGTCCACCTGCTCCTCACGCCCGAGCGACTCGCTGTCTTCTACGACTCGGCGATGCAGTGGCGGGCCACGATGACGCCGTCGGCCGACCGGGCGTCGCTGGTGTTCCCCCACGAGCCCAGGCGGGTGACCGACATGTGGGCCCGCACGGTGGTCACGCTCGTGCGCGATCCCGGCATCGTGGTCGATGAGGACGATGTGCACGCCTACATCGCGGACTTCGTGATCCCCGGCGTCGTGCGAAGCGCGGTCTAGCAACGTCACGTTGCGCAACGGCGTGGAGATGCCGATCCTCGGCTTCGGCGTCTACCTGATCGCCCCGGAGGAGACCGAGGAGGCCGTCGCCACCGCCCTCGAGGTTGGCTACCGCCACATCGACACCGCCGCGTCCTGCGGCAACGAGAAGGGCGTCGGTCGAGCCGTGGCGGCTTCGATCGGGGTCTCCAACTTCCACCCCGACCGGCTGGTCGACCTCATCGAGCACAGCCAGGTGACCCGGCCATGGTCAGCTGGCTCAACAGCCGTCGGGACCGTTGAACGACCGCGCCCGCCCGGTAGGCGGGCGGCTCAGATCGGCTCGGTCAGCGCCATGATCGAGAAGTGCCCGCCCTGGGGTCGTTGAGCACCGCGAAGCGACCGGGCGGGATGTCGGTCGGTGGCACGGGCACCTGACCGCCGAGCGAGGTGCACCGTTGGGCCGTCGCATCGCAGTCCTCGACGGCGAGGTACACCATCCAGTGGTTCGGCAGCTCGGCGGGCCACATGTCGCCGACCATCGGCATCGTTCCGGCCACGGGCTGCCCGTCGAGGAGCCAGGTGACGTACTCGCCGCCGTCGGGCATGGGATCGCGCTGGGTGGTCCATCCGAAGATCTCGCCATAGAAGTGGATCGACTCGTCGACGGCGCGGGTGGTGAGCTCGTTCCACACCAATGTGCCCGGCTCGTTGACGATCTCGGCGCCGATGTTGGCCCTCGGCTCCCAGATCGAGAAGAACGCCCCACCCGGTCGGTGGCCACCGCCATGCGACCGGCGTCCATCACGTCCATGGCCGGGGCCACGATCGACCCGCCGGCCTGTTCGACCGTACAGGTCAGCGAGCGGGGGTCACGAGCTGCCACCCTGCTCGCACCCGGCCGGCTCGCTGCCGTCGGAGCCGGACACGTGGCACGTACCGGGGCGTGACGGGGGCACGTCGAGTGCGGGGTTGCGCTCGAAGAAGCCGAACGGCACGAGCAGGAACCCGGTGTACTCCACCGGCATCACCGGCCAGTCCTCGGGGCGGGGGAGGTGGGTGACGCCGAACGTGTACCAGAGCACCACGTCGGTGTCGTCGAGGTCCCGGTCTGCCGCGGTCCACTCGGGCAGGCCGGCACCGCCGGCGTGCTGGTTGGGGAAGTCGCCCGCGGCGCGCTGCTCGTCGGGCCGGTAGGGCGTGACCCACAGGTTGTGGCGAGCGAACCCTGCTCGGCGACCGACCGACGACTCGGGGCGGGCCAGCAGCGTCGGCGTCGACATGGTGGGGACGAGCTTGTAGCCCACCGGCCGGCCCACGTGGTTCAGCTTGGACGGGTTGACCACCCGCCACGTGCGGCTGGTGCGCGCATCGGTCTCCCGCTTGGCCTCGGACTCCCGGCTGAAGGGGGTGACCTTGGCACGGAAGGCGTTGCCCCACGGGTTCTCGGGTCCCGGCGGCAGGGGCTCGGCCTCCACCTCCTCCACCCGGTTGTCGGTGCCGTCGACGTCGAGGTCGAGCCGGGCGCAGAACAGGTGCTGGTGCACCGGCGCGGCCAGTCCGGGGGCGATCAGGTTCGAGTACGGCGTGGCTTCGCCGACGGGCACACCCTGGGTGGAGAGGATGCCGGTGAGCTTCACCTCGAGCTGGACGTTGCCGTCGAGGTAGAGGTACCAGAAGAACCCGTACTCGTAGTTGCCCACGGTGGCGATGTGGCTGATGACGAGGCGGCGGCTGCGGCGGACCTCGGCGCGACCGGTCTGGAGGTCGACGTGCTTCCAGCCGATCCCGTAGTCCTCCTCGTGCATGC
>CAZIVZ010000164.1:0-7527 GCA_964542495.1 uncultured Aquihabitans sp. | reverse complement strand
GCACGTTGACGAGGCGCAACCGGTGGCGCGGGCTGCCGTCGCCCTCCTCGCGGGCCAGGTCGATGCCACCGAGCGGATCGGCGAGCACCTCCTCCACGTGGGCGCTGCTGTCGAGCGCGGCCTGCTCCTCGGCGGTGAGGGGCTCGGGGCCGACCAGCTCCACCAGAGCGACGGTCTCGTCGAGCTCGATCTCGTTGCGGCTCAGCTCGGCACGCACCCAGTCGAGGTCGGCATCGAGTCGCTCGGCGTCGAGGTCGAGCACCTCGCACACCTCTTCTTGTGTGACCCTCCCCTGGTCCCGGCCCCGGACCAGCAGGGCTTTCCAGGCTGTGGGGTCGAGTTGCGGGGAGGTCGCTCCATCGTTCATGAAGGCTCCTCCGCCCGTTGCACGAGCCAGCGTAGCAATTCGTCCTCTCGTTGCCGGTCGGGAGGGGCATCGGCGCCGGCCGCTTCCATCTCGGTCTTCAGCCACCCGATGGCGGCGGAGTACCCGCCCTTGTCGACGGCGTCCATCGCCTCGCGCTGGAGCTCCACGAGCACTCGCTGGCCGGAGTCGCGCAGAAGCAGGCGCCGCACGTCCTCGGGCTCGGCATCGGAATCCTCCACCGCCAGGCGGGTGAGGTACTCGGCCACGAAGGGGTCGGCTGCCTCGGTGGCCCGGTGGAGGTCTCCCCCGGCCGCCACGAGGGCGCGCAGCACGAGCTGGTGGCGCTCGTCGTCGAACAGCACCTCGTGCAGCAGCGGCAACGTGGCGGCAGGCTGGGCCACGGCCAGGCGTAGCGCCTCGATCTCAGCGGTGTCGGCCCGTGCCCGCCGTGGCGAGGGGGCGGGCACTCTCACCCGGGGCCGGGCGCCGCCGGCGCGCAGCGAGGCGCGGAGCCGGTCCGGATCGAGCTGGCAACGGCTGGCCACCGCCATCACGTACTGGTCCTTGACGAAGTCGCTGGGGTGCTCGCCGATGGCCTCGAGGGCCCGCTCGGCGGCCTTCGCCCTGCCCTCGGGGGTGCGCAGGTTGCCGGCGTCGAGGATGCGCTCCACCCGGAACCCGAGGAAGGGCACCGCCGCCTCCACCGCGGCGCGGAGCCGGTCCGGATCGGACCGGGCCAGGTCGGCGGGGTCGGCCCCCGGGGGCAGCGCGGCCACGGCCACCTCGACCTCGTGCTTCTTCTCCCACTCGTACACCCGCTCGGCGGCAGCCTGGCCGGCGGCGTCGGGGTCGAAGGCCAGGACCAGCCGGGGGGCGAAGCGCTGCAGGGTCCGGACGTGCTCGTCGGTGAGGGCGGTGCCGCAGGTGGCCACGGCCCGGTGGAGCCCCACCTCGGCGAACCCGATGACGTCGGTGTAGCGCTCGCAGACGATGACCTCGTTCTCCCGGACCGCCTCGTCCTTGGCCCAGTTCAACCCGTAGAGCACCTTGCTCTTGCGATACAGCGAGGTCTCGGGGGTGTTCTGGTACTTGGGAGGCCGACCACCGGGGAGCATGCGGCCGCCGAAGCCGATGGGATCGCCCTGGGGGTCGAAGATCGGGAACAGGACGCGTGCCCGGAAGAAGTCGTTGGTGCCGCCGTGCTTGCTCTCGCGCCCCAACCCGGCGTCGCGGAGCACCTTGGGCGTGAAGTCCTTGCGGAGGGCCTTGGCCAGCAGGTCCCAGTCGTCGGGGGCCCAGCCCAGGCGGTACCGGCGCACCGTCTCGCTGTCGAAGCCGCGGTCTCGCAGGTAGCGGCGAGCCGCCCCGGCGTCTGGACCGGTGAGGAGCCGCTGGTGATACCAGTCCACGGCGGCCACCATCACGTCGCGCAGCTTCGACCGGGCCTCGTGGCGCTCGCCCTCGTGCTTGTCGGTGTAGCGCAGGGCGATCCCGAACTTCGACGCCAGCTGCTCCACGGCCCCTTGGAAGTCGAGGTGGTCCATGTCCCGCACGAACGAGATGACGTCGCCGCGGACCTGGCAGCCGAAGCAGTAGTACACGCCCTTCTCGGGGTTCACCGAGAACGAGGGCGACTTCTCGCCGTGGAACGGGCACAGCCCGCTCCAGTTGTTGCCCACCTTCTTGAGCATCGTGTGGGCACTGATCACCGCGATGATGTCGGCGGCCTCGCGGACTCGCACCACGTCCTCGTCGACGATGCCCATCAGCGGTCGTCGGGCCCGTCGATCCAGTCCTGCACGCCGTCACCGGCGTGGTGGTGCGGCATGTGGGCCTCGATGGTCTGCGGGTCGCGCTTGTCTGCGGCCAGCGACGCCACGATCGTCACGGCCAGGATGCCGAAGATCACCCCGAGCGAGATGGACGTGGCCACGTGGAAGTCGGCCGACGGCCACTCGAACTGGTCGGCGCTGAACGTGAGGAGCATCTTGATGCCCACGAAGGCGAGGATGCCGCCGAGGCCGTAGTGCAGGTAGCGGAACTTGTCCTGCATGCCGCCCAGGAGGAAGTACAGGGCTCGGAGGCCGAGGATGGCGAAGGCGTTCGAGCTGAACACGATGAACGGGTCCCGGGCCACACCGAAGATGGCGGGCACGGAGTCGATTGCGAAGACGACGTCGGTGGTCTCCACCATCACCAGCACGGCGAACAGGGGCGTGGCCAGTCGCTTGCCGTTCTGGACGGTGAAGAGCTTCTGCCCGTCGAGCTGGTTGGTGGACGGCACCACCTTGCGCACCATCCGGAGCACGACGTTCTTGTCCGGGTCGACCTCGCTCTCCTCCTGGAAGGCCAGCTTGTAGGCCGTGTAGAGCAGGATCACGCCGAAGAGGGCGAGGGTGACGGTGAACGACTCGATCAGCGCCGAGCCGGCGAAGATGAACACGGCGCGCAGCACCAGCGCCCCGAAGATGCCCCAGAACAGCACGCGGAACTGGTACTTCGCGGGCACGGCGAAGTACGAGAAGATCACCGCCCACACGAACACGTTGTCGACCGAGAGGCTCTTCTCGAGCAGGAAGCCCGAGATGTACTCGCCGGCGGCCTTGGCGCCGTGGGCGTCGCCGCCGATCAGGAAGATGACGCCGGTGAAGGAGAGCCCGATGCTGATCCACACCGCTGACTCGATCGCCGCCTCCTTGTAGGAGATGTCGTGCGGCTTGCGGTGGACCAGGAGCAGGTCGGCCACCAGCAGGGTGGTGATGAACGCCAGCAGGGCGCCCCACTCCCACAGGTGGATGTCGAGGTCGACGAACCGCTCGGTCGTTGCCGGGGAGGACGCGATCAGGGATGCGAGCATGGGCTTTCGGGTTCTCCGGGCAGGAACGCGGCGATCGGGATCAAGGCTTGAGTCTGGCCGAGCCGGTGCCGAACGCGACGATCAGCCCCGCGCCGCTCGGCGGTCACAGGCCGAGCTGCGCGCGGAGGTGCTCCACCAACCCGTCGATCGGGATGCGCTGCTGCTCCATCGAGTCCCGGTCCCGGACCGTCACCGCGTGGTCGTCGACCGATTCGAAGTCGAACGTGACGCACAGGGGGGTGCCCAGCTCGTCCTGACGGCGGTAGCGCTTGCCGATGTTCTGGGTCTCGTCGTAGTCGCACATGAGGTGGGGTTGCAGGGTGGCGAGCAGGTCCTGGGCGGGACCGGTGAGCTCGGGCTTGCGCGACAGGGGCAGCACCGCCACCTTGTAGGGCGCGAGGCGCGGGTGGAGCCGCAGCACGGTGCGGGTCTCGCCGCGCACCTCCTCTTCGTCGTAGGCGGCCATCAGGAACGCCATCATCGTGCGGGTGGCTCCCGCCGCCGGCTCGATCACGTGCGGCGTGTAGCGGGTGGTGGTGGCGGGGTCGAAGTAGTCGAGCCTCTCCCCCGACGCCTCGGCGTGGGCGGTCAGGTCGAAGTCGCCCCGGTTGGCGATGCCCTCGAGCTCATCCCAGCCCCACGGGAACAGGAACTCCACGTCGGCCGTTCCCGAGGAGTAGTGGCTCAGCTCGTCGGCGTCGTGCTCGCGCAGGCGCAGCTTGTCGGCGGGCATGCCGAGGTCGAGGTACCACTGGTAGCGCTGCTCCTTCCAGTACTGGTACCAGTGCGCCGCCTCGTCGGGCGGCACGAAGAACTCCATCTCCATCTGCTCGAACTCGCGGGTGCGGAACACGAAGTTGCCCGGCGTGATCTCGTTGCGGAACGACTTGCCGATCTGGGCGATGCCGAACGGCGGCTTCTTGCGGCTGGTCTGGAGCACGTTCGAGAAGTTGACGAACATGCCCTGCGCCGTCTCCGGACGCAGGAACACGTCGTGGCCGGCACCCTCCACCGGGCCGGCCTGGGTCTTGAACATGAGGTTGAAGTGGCGGGCCTCGGTGAAGGACTCCTTGGCTCCGCAGTTGGGGCAGGTGCTCGGGTCATCGAGCTTGTCGAGCCGGAACCGCTCCTTGCACTCCTTGCAGTCGACGAGGGGGTCGGTGAAGTTGGCCAGGTGGCCCGAGGCCTCCCACACCGCCGGTGGTGAGAGGACCGACGCGTCGAGCCCCAGCACGTCGTGGCGGAGCTGGACCATCGAGCGCCACCAGGCGTCCTTCACGTTGCGCAGCAACAGCACCCCGATGGGCCCGTAGTCGTAGGTGGAGCGGAAGCCGCCGTAGATCTCCGACGAGGGGAACACGAAGCCGCGACGCTTCGTGAGGTTGACGATCTGGTCGAAGAGTGCGGGGTCGTTGGCGAGCTCGGACATGGAGGTCGATCCTAGGGGCCGGGCGCGACCGCCCCTCCCGGGGTTCCCGGTGCCGCAGACGGGCTGACCTACGCTTCGGGACGTGACCCTCGCCCAGCCCATGGCCGATCCCACCGCGGTCATGGGCCGCCGGGTGGTGGCCTACCTGATCGACGGGGTGATCGGTCTCGCCCTGCTCGCGGCGGTCATCGGACCCCTGTTCGCCGACAAGGTCGACTCCACCACGTTCGAGTCCGACGCAGCAGCCAGCGCCTACTGCGACCGCGTGAACGACGACACCTTGTCCGAGTTCGACTCCGGCAGCACCGGCAACCAGCTCCCGGCCGACGCCAGCTTCTGCGTCCCCCTCGCGGACACGGCGTACGTGATCCGCGGCGATGAGGTGAACTCCGTGTTGGGCCAGCTCTCCCTCTGGAGCTACCTCACCGCGGGGCTCAACACCATCATCCTCCAGGGCCTCACTGGCGCGACGGTGGGCAAGTTCCTCCTCGGCCTGCGCACCGTGAAGGAGGACGGCACCCGGGCCGGCATCGGATGGAACCTGCTGCGCCAGCTCGTCGGTGTCGTGGACAGCTTCTGCTGCGGCATCGTGGGCCTGCTCGTGGCCAGCAACTCCAAGGGACACCGCCGGGTGGGCGACATGGCCGCCAGCACCTACGTGGTGCACAAGTCGGCCATGGGGTCCCCGATCCAGGTCCCCAGTGTCACCCCCACGGCCTACGCCCCGGCGGCCGCGTGGGGCCAGGCGCCCGGTGGCCCATCGTGGACGGCGCCCCCGTCGGGGCAGGGTGGCTGGGGCCCGGCAGCCGACGCCACCCAGGTGGCCCCCAACGCCGACGGCCCCACCTGGGACCCCGCCCGCAACGCCTACATCCAGTACGACCGCGAGGTCGAAGCCTGGGTGCAGTGGAACGACGACGTCAAGGCCTGGCACCCGATCGACCAGTGACCGACGCTCGGCCGCTCCCCTGTCCCCCGGCGCACCACACGCCCAGGAGCTGAGCCATGGCCTACCGAGGAGCCGATCCCACCGACGTCATGGGACGCCGCATCGGCGCCTACCTCCTCGACGGGCTCTTGATGACCGTGATCACCACGGTCGTGGTCGTGCCGGTGTTCCTGTCCATGTCGTCCACCGCCCCGGCCGGGAGCCTGCGGTGCGCAAGCGGGCAGATCGAGTCCCGGGCCGACCTCGAGCAGCGCGAGAAGGTCCCGTACTGCTTCCAGGCCGGAGACGAGATCCGGTACCTGCGCGCCGACCAGGCCGGCGGGTTCAACGCCGTCATCGCCGTCGTGGTGCTGAGCCAGTGGGTGGCGTTCCACGTGCTGTTGCAGGGCCTCGTCGGGGCGAGCCCCGGAAAGCTCGCCCTCGGCCTGCGCGTGGTCAAGCCCGACGGACAACTGGCCGGCCCGGCTCGATGCCTCGTCCGCACCGGCTTCCTCATCCTCCTCGACGCCCAGTGCTGCGCCATCGTCGGCCTCGTGACCGCCAACCGGTCGCGGGGCCACCGCCGGGTGGGCGACATGGTGGCCAACACGCTCGTGATCGGGCGCGACGACCAGCAGGCCCTGATGCTCGCCCGCTCCGGCGCCGCCCTGCCCGACCGCACCACCATCGCCGCCGCCACGTTCGCCCAGCAGCACAAGCCGCGGGAGATGACCTGGGAGGAGAGCGCCAGCCAGATCATCATCCCCGGCGCCCCCACGCTCCCCACCCAGTCGCCCACCTCGGGCGGTCCGGCACCGGACGAGCACCCGTGGACCGCGGACCACGCGGTGGGGGCACCGGCCACGTGGGTGCCCCCGCCCATGCCCACGCCCCAGCGCGGCGCACCCCCGCCGCTGCCCTTCGACCGGGTGGTCGATCCCGCCCTGGCCGGCGCGCCAGGCGTCGACGAAGCGCTCTGGGACGACGCACGCGGCGCCTACCTCTGGTACGAGACCCAGTCCGGCACCTGGTACCGCTGGAACCCCGCCACCGGCCAGTGGGGCCCGCTCGATCCCTGAGCTGCGGGCCGGTCAATCGAGCAGGCCCACGGAGCGGAGGCGGCGCTCCAGGTGGTGCTCCATGACCCGGGTGGCCAGGTGGTCCACCTCGTGGGTGGCGGGCGACGCCGGTGCGTCCAACGCCTGGGCCAGGCGCCCACCGAGGATCTGCTGGAGCAGACCCACCGCTTCGGGCGACACCCGGGTGCCGCGCCGGTGCTCGGCACACAGCAGGCCCCCCTCCGTGGGGTCGAACGACACCAGCCCCTCGGGCTCCT
The DNA here is from genome assembly GCA_964542495.1 of uncultured Aquihabitans sp. Classification (GTDB taxonomy): domain Bacteria; phylum Actinomycetota; class Acidimicrobiia; order Acidimicrobiales; family Iamiaceae; genus Aquihabitans. Next base: position 610 of record CAZIVZ010000164.1, on the reverse strand, counting down.
CGCAGACCACGCACGACTCCACCTGGGGCCGGAAGCCCTCGAGCGCCAGCACCTTCCAGTGGAACCCGGCCACCACCAGCGGGCTGTTGCGGGTGTCGACGGCGCGCAGGGCGCCGAGCAGCATCCGGTAGAGGTCCGGGTTGGGCTCTCGTTCGAGGCTGAGCTGGTCGGTGGCCTCCAGCATGGTGACGGCGTGCGAGAGGCGGTCGAGGTCCTCGCGGATGGCCTTGAAGTGGTCGACCGACTCGGCCTGGGTGACGATGTCGAGCTCCCGACCCTCGTAGAGCTGCAGGGCCACGTGGCTGGTGGGCTCGAGGCGCGCCCCGAACTTGCTCTTGGTCTTGCGGACGCCCTTGGCCACGGCGCGCACCTTGCCGTGACGCTCGGTCATGAAGGTGACGATGCGGTCGGCCTCGCCCAGCTTGTGGGTGCGCAGCACGATGCCGTGGTCGCGGTAGAGGGCCACGACCGGCCGCCCTCAGCTCGAGGCCACGCCACCGAAGCGGCGATCACGGGCCTGGTACTCGCGGATGGCGTCGGCCAGGTTCTGCTTGCGGAAGTCGGGCCAGAGCACGTCGGTGAAGACCAGCTCGCTGTAGGCCAGCTCCCA
>CAZIVZ010000163.1:0-7529 GCA_964542495.1 uncultured Aquihabitans sp. | reverse complement strand
TGGCCCGCGTCCAGGGCTTCTACGACACGGTGGTCGCCCGCACCGTCGCGGTGCGGTCACCGAAGGAGGCCGAGCTCACCAAGCTCCTCGAGAACACCTTCCGCCACGTCAACATCGCCCTCGTCAACGAGCTCGCCATGTTCGCGCGCGACCTGGGCATCGACGTGTGGGATGCGATCGACGCCGCCGAGAGCAAGCCGTTCGGCTTCATGCCCTTCCGCCCGGGGCCCGGCGTGGGCGGCCACTGCCTCCCGATCGACCCGTCGTACCTCTCGTGGCGGGTCAAGCAGTCGCTCGGCGTGACGTTCCGGTTCGTGGAGCTGGCCAACGACGTCAACGAGCACATGCCCGACTACGTCGTGCGCAGGCTGTCCGCCGGGCTCAACCAGCGCGAGCTGTCGGTGAAGGGCCGCCGCATTCTGGTCGCCGGTGTGGCCTACAAGCGCAACACCGGTGACGACCGCGAGTCGCCCAGCAGCCGCGTGATCGAGCTCCTGCAAGAGCTGCAGGCCGACGTGGTGGTGTGCGATCCCCACGTCGACCCTGAGCGCAGCCATGCCACCACCGGGGCCACCTGGGTCGACCTCTCCGCCGAGGAGATCCGCAAGGCCGACGCGGTTGTGCTGCTGGTGGACCACGACGAGTTCGACCTCGACCTGCTGGCCGCCGAGTCCACCTATGTGCTCGACACGCGCCGCTGCATGCAGGGCCCCACCGTCGAGCACCTCTGAACCCCGGCCCGGGCGGGCCGACGCGCCGTCAGGCCGTACGCCCCATCCTGCTGGCGGAGGGCTGATCGTCGAGCGCGCACACCCGCGCCAGCTCGGCAGCCAGATCGGGCCGGTCGAACTGGTACGGAGGCAGGAGATCCTTGGACAGCGGCGGCACCTGCACGTGCGAGATGCCCGGGTGCATGGGGCGTTCGCCCTCCTCGGCATCGCCCACCAGGACCTCGTGGAGCTTCTCCCCGGGACGCAGCCCCGTGTAGACGATCTCGATGGGCCGGTCGGCCTCGGCGATGAGGCGCCGAGCCACATCGGCGATCCGCACCGGCGTGCCCATGTCGAGGATGAGGGTCTCGCCGTCACGCCCGACGGCACCGGCCTGGATCACGAGCTGCACGGCCTCCTCCACCGTCATGAAGTAGCGCGTGACCTCCGGATGGGTGACCGTGACCGGACCGCCCGCCTCGATCTGGGCGGTGAACGCGGTGAGCACCGAGCCCCGGCTGCCGAGCACGTTTCCGAAGCGCACGCTCAAGAAGGTGCCGGCGTGGCCGCTGGCGACGTCGGCGGTGAGGCGTTCGGCGATGCGCTTGGTGTACCCGAGCACGCTGGTGGGATCGGCGGCCTTGTCGGTGGAGATGTTGACGAAGCGCTCCACACCCACCTCGGCGGACGCCTCGAGCAGCGCGACCGTGCCCCACACGTTGGTCTTCAGCGCCTCGGAGGGGTGCATCTCCAGCAGTGGCAGGTGCTTGAGGGCGGCCGCGTGGAACACGACCTCGGGCTGGTGCTCGGCGAACACCTGGTTCATCCGGGCACGGTCTCGGATGTCGGCGACCACGAGGTTGCGGCTGTCGAGCATGGCCCGGCCCTCGATCGAGAGCTGCACGGCGTGGAGGGCGGACTCGTCTCGCTCCACCATGACCAGGCTGGCGGGCGCGAATCGGTACAGCTGGCGGCACAGCTCCGAGCCGATCGACCCACCGGCACCGGTGACGAGCACGCGCTTGCCGGTGATGTAGCCGGCGATGGAGGCCACGTCGGTGTCGTGCTCGTGGCGGCCGAGGAGGTCCGCCGGCGTGACGGGACGGATGTCGGCCACCTCGACACGAGCGCCGTAGAGCTCGCTCGAGGACGGCAGCACCATCAACTTGATGTCGGCGGCATGGGCCAGCTCCTCGACCTCGCGGATCAGGGCCGAACCGGCGCTCGGGATGGCGAGCAGGGCGATGGTGGCGCCCTCGGCGGCGGCCACCTCGCCGAGCTGGGCGTGGCCGCCCCGGACCGGCACGCCGCGCACGCGCAGGTTCCGCTTGAGCGGATCGTCGTCGAGGAGCGCCACCGGCAGGTAGCGGCCGCTCGGGTTGCGCAACATGGCGGTGACGATCTGGTGCCCACCCTCGCCGGCGCCGATGACCACCACGCGCTCCACGTTCGAGTGCGACGGCCGGAGGCGACGTTCGAGGTCCCAGCGCCAGATGTACCGGACACCGGCGCTGGCCGTGAGCACGAAGCTCGCGGCGATGAGCGGGACCGACAGCGGCACCGGGCGATCGAGCACGAGGGTGACGCCGAGCAGCACGACGGTGGCCATGGCCACGGTCTCGACGACGGTGGAGAGCTCCTCGAACGAGCCGAAGCTCCACTTGCCGCTGTAGAGGCCCGACACCATGCCGGCCACCAGGATGACCACGGCGGCGATCAGGGCGAACAGCATGGTGTCGCGCAGCAGGGTCTGCGACACGTCGAACTCGTAGCGCAGCAGCGACGCCGCGATGACCGACACGAACATGGCCGATCCGTCGGCGACCGCCTGGATCCGACGACGTCGACGGCCCGTGGACCCGATGACGGACCGAAGCCGTCCGAGGCCCCCGTCTGCAGATTCGTTCATGAGGCGCTCCGGCCCAAACCGGTCCTGTGGCCTGTTCGACGCACGTTCTGACCCTCCCCCGAGGTGCCGCGTGGGGTACCACCGGCCGCCGACACGGTACCGTCGTCCGGTCCACTCGTCCAGAACCCTTCCCCAGGACCGCTCCATGACCCTCACGCTCGACGCACCGTCACCCACAGAGGCGGTGTCTCGATCACGGTCCAGGCCCTGGGTGGCGGGCTGGAGCGTGGTTTCGATGGCGCTGGCCGCCTTCGCTCCCACCGTGTTGACCGGGTCGCCGGGGATCGACCTCGTGGAGCGGATGCTCATCGCCGGCGTGGTCACCTTCGTCGGGGCCCACGGCCACCGCCGCACCTGGCTCATCACCGGCGCCATCGCCGCCGTGGCCGCCCGCGGGGTGTCGCTCGTCCTCGTGCTGGTCGCCCTCGGCGTGGCCGCATCGGACTCGCGCTTCCGGCGGCGGTCGCGCGCCAACGGCGCGGTCGTGTCCGGCGCGCTCGTGAACGCCGTGCTCTGGTACCCGCACGGACCCACCACCATCGTCTCGCTGGTGGCCGGGGTCCTGGTGATCGTCATCCTCCTCGCCTCGGGCAGCGGCAACCTGCGCCGGCTCCCACGCCGGATCCTCGGCGGCGCCCTGGTGCTCGCCGCAGTCCTCGCCGTCGTGGTGGTGGGGATCGTGGGCTGGAGCGCGCTCCGCGCTCGTCCCGACGTCGAGTCGGGCACCGACTCGGCACGGGCCGCCCTGGCGGCGGTCCGGCGCGGCGACGCCGAGGCGGCCCGCGACTCCCTCGATGACGCCCAGGAGGCCCTCGCCAGCGCCAGGCGCGAGATGGGCGCGCCCACGACCCCGGCGGACGTGGTGCCCGGCCTGGCCCAGCAGATGCGTGCGGTACGGGTGGCGATCGACGAAGCCCTGGCGGTCACCGAGGCCGCCGACGACCTCGTGCGCATCGACTACGACCAGCTCCGCTACCAGGGCCGGCTCGACCTGACGAAGGTCACGTCGCTCCAGCCGAGCTCGGCGAACGTGCTCGATGCGCTGGCGGGGGCCGAGCGGTCCCTCGACGAGGTCCGCTCGGGTTGGCTCCTCCCGCCGCTGCGGTCCCGGCTCGACGAGTTCGCCGCCGAGGTGGCCGACGCTCGCGACGACGCCGACCTGGCCGACCAGATCCTGACCGTCACGCCCGCGCTGCTCGGCGGCGAGGGCGACCGCCACTACCTGGTGGCGTTCATCACCCCTGCGGAGATCCGCGGCTCCGGCGGCTTCATCGGGAGCTTCGCCGAACTGCAGGCCACCGACGGCGACGTCGAGCTCGTGCGCTCAGGCCGCATCAAGGAGCTGATCGACGCGGTGCCGCCGGGCGTCCGCACCATCAGCGGTCCGGAGGACTACCTCCGCCGCTGGGGCCGGTTCGACCCTGCCGACTTCCTCCAGGACGTCACCTTCCCGCTCGACTGGCCATCGGCCGCGCAGGTGCTGGCCGAGCTCTACCCGCAGTCGGGCGGTCGCGAGGTCGATGGGGTGATGGCCGTCGACCCCACCGGGCTCGCCGCCCTCCTCGAGCTCACCGGTCCGGTGGCCGTGCCCGGCATCAGCCAGCCGTTGAGCGCCGAGAACGCCGTCCAGTTCCTCACCAAGGACCAGTACGCGGCCTACGGCGATCGCGCCGCTCGCGAGGAGGTGCTCGAGGCTGCCGCTCGCGCCACGTTCAACCGCCTCACGAACGCCTCCCTCCCCGCCCCGCGGCGTCTGGGCGACGTCCTCGGCCCCACCGCCCGGGCTCGCCACCTCCAGATCTGGAGCCCGACCGAGGCGGAGCAGGACCTGTTCCGCACCCTCGACGCCGACGGCGCCGTCTCGGTGGCCAAGGGCACCGATGCCCTGGCCGTGGTGCAGCAGAACAGCGGCAACAACAAGATCGACGCCTACCAGCAGCGGACCGTGACCTATGACGCCGAGGTCGACGCGGCCACGGGCCACGTCGACGCCACCGCCACCATCACGCTCACCAACGCCCTGCCCTCGCTCGACCTGCCGGGTGTGGTGGTCGCCAACAACCGTGGCCAGCCCCTTGGCACCAACCTGTCGCTGCTCACGATCATGACCCCCTTCCAGGTCACGTCGGCCACCCTCGACGGGTTCCCGGTGGAGCTGGCCGAGGACCGCGAATCGGGTCTGCGCACCTGGGAGCTGGCGAACGTGGCCGTGGGCAAGGGCGACACCGTCACCTTGGTGGTGAAGCTGTCGGGCGGGGTCGACCTCCGCAAGGGCTACCGCTTCACGTACCTGCCCCAACCGGTGGCCAACCCCGACCTGTTCCGGGCCACGGTGGCGGCGCGCCACGGCAGGTTCGCGGTCGACGGGGCCGACCAGCGCAAGCTCGACGTGAAGGCCACCGCCGCCGAGACCGTGTCGATCGACGAGCAGATGCACCGCTGATCACCGGATCCCTTGAGATCCGGCGGCGGGCTGCCGACGAGATCTCTGTCGCTCGCGCTTGCGAACGTCTATGATGTGTCCCACGCCATGAAGGCGTGTCAGGGCGGGCGCCTATCGGCCCCGGGGAGGATAGGACAGCTCATGTTTCGCAAGATGCTCATCGGTGGGGCGATGTTGGTGGCCGTGATCGGTGCTCCGGCTGCTGCCCAGTACCAGACCAGTACCACCACGACCACGACCACGACCACGACCACGACCACCATCGTCGAGCCGGGTGAGACCACCACCACGAGCACGACCATCATCGAGCCCGGTGAGACCACCAGCACGACCGACGGCAGCGGGGTCGGCTCCGGCAACGACGACCAGGGCTTCGGCAACGGCGGGGTGGGCGGTGCCGGCGCCGGCAGCGGCGGGGTGTTCCCCCGGACCGGTTCGAACCTGAACGGCGTCGGCCTCGTCGGGGCCGGCCTGCTCACCGTCGGTGGCCTGCTGGTGCTCTCCACCCGCAAGCGCCGGCGCCAGGTCGCCTCGCTGACCTGAGGCCAGCCTCTCGGGCGCTCCCCGCCCACCCTGTACGACGGCGATGCCCCGGCCCGGCCGGGGCATCGCCGCGTCCGGGAGCGGTTCGGCACCTGAGCTCCCGTGCCACAACGGGGCGGATTGCCGGCCCGCCCGCGGCAAGCTGACCACTCGATCCGACCGAGACGCCCGGGAGCACGCACCATGGACATCGCCATCACCGGAGCTCGCGGTCTCATCGGCACCGCGCTGGGCACGTCGCTGGCCGCCGATGGACACCGGGTGCGGCGGCTCGTGCGTCAGCGCACCGGCGGTCCCGATGCCGTTGTCTGGGATCCGTCCACCGGCACGATCGACGCGGCCGGGCTCGAGGGGCTCGACGCGGTGGTGCACCTCGCCGGTGAGGGGATCGCCAGCCGCCCGTGGTCGGAGGCCCAGCGCCGCCGCATCGTCGAGAGCCGAGAGGCCGGTACCACCCTGCTCGCCGGTGCCCTGGCCGGGCTCCAGCGACCGCCGGCGGTCCTCGTGAGCGGGTCGGCCATCGGCGTCTACGGCGATCGCGGCGACGAGGTGCTCACGGAGTCGTCGCCCATCGGCGACGACTTCCTGGCCGACGTGTGCCGGCGGTGGGAGGCTGCCACCGCCGCGGCCGAGGCCGCCGGCATCCGCACGGTCCACATCCGCACCGGGATCGTGCTCGACGCCCACGGAGGCGCACTGGCCAAGCAGCTCCCCGCGTTCAAGCTCGGTCTGGGGGCCAAGGCGGGTCGCGGCACCCAGTGGCTCTCGTGGATCTCCCTGCACGACGAGGTCGCCGCCATCCGCCACCTGCTGACGGCCGCCGACGTCCGCGGGCCGGTGAACCTCACCGCCCCGAACCCGGTCACCAACGCCGAGTTCACCGAGGCGCTCGGTCGAGCGCTCCACCGCCCCACCTTCCTCACCCTGCCCAAGGCCCTGCGGCACCTGCCGTTCGGGGTGGGCCCGCTGGTGGACTCCCTGCTGTTCACGTCGGACCGCGTGGTTCCCGGGGTGCTCGAGGGCGCCGGCTTCACCTTCGCCCATCCCGACCTCGCCACCGCCCTGCCCGAGGTCCTCAGGGGTCGCTGACCAGCGTCTCGGGCACCGTCGGGCGGACCCTAGGGTGGGCGGCCGTGTCCGCCCGTCGCATCGCCGCCTTCGACTTCGACGGCACCCTCACGCAGCGGGACACGCTGCTGCCGTTCCTGGTTCACGTGTGCGGCGCGAGGCGGGTGGCGCGCGCCGTGGGCAGGGTCGCCCCGGTGGCGGCGCGGGCCCGAGTCGGCCGTCTGGAATCGGAGCTGCACCACCGCGACGCCGTGAAGGAACGGCTCCTCGCCGAGCTGCTGGCCGGCCGGCGCTCGACCTGGCTCGACGAGGCGGGCGCGGCGTACGCCCGCAGCCTGCCCGGTCGGCTCCGGCCGCCGCTCGCCGCCCAGGTGGCGTGGCATCGCAGCGCCGGTCACGAGCTGGTGATCGTGTCGGCGTCGCTCGGCGCCTACCTCCGCCCCTTCGCCCAGGCCGAGGGCTTCCACCACGTGATCGCGGTGGAGCTCGAGGCCGGGCCCGACGGCGTGCTGACCGGTGCGCTGGTCGGGCCCAACGTGCGGGGTCCGGAGAAGGCGGTGCGCCTGCGGCGCTGGCTCGGTGGCCACCAGCCCGACCTGCTCTGGGCCTACGGCAACTCGAGTGGAGACGCCGAGCTGCTGGCCATGGCCGACGTGCCGGTGTGGGTGGACCGCCGGAGCCATCGGGCCCCGGCGGTCTGACCCCCTGTTCAGCAGCGGCTCAGGTCACTTCGGCTGCATCCGGATGCCGCCGTCGATGCGGATCGACTCGGCGTTGATGTAGCTGTTCGACAGGAGCTCCGACGCGAGCGTGGCGAACTCGTGGGGCTTGCCCAGGCGCTTGGGGAAGAGCACCC
>CAZIVZ010000162.1:0-7570 GCA_964542495.1 uncultured Aquihabitans sp. | reverse complement strand
CCGGCGTGGTGCCCATCGCCCACGGCCAGGACGGCGGCGGGTCGATCCGCCTGCCCGCGTCGTGCAACGGGCTGGTGGGTCTGAAGTCCAGCCGCGGCCGCCTGTTGCCGGACCCCCACGACCGCCTCCTGCCCGTGAAGCTCGTGGTCGACGGCGTGCTCACCCGCTCGGTCCGCGACACCGCGGCCTACTACGCCGAGGCCGAGCGCCGGTACCGCTCGAAGCACCTGCCACCGGTGGGTGACGTGACCCGCCCGGTGGCGCGTCGCCTGCGGGTGGGCGCCCTGGTCGACTCGCCCACCGGCGTGGCCGTCGACGCCCCCACCCTGGCCGCGTTCGACGACACCGTCGGGCTGCTCGAAGAGCTCGGCCACGACGTGGTGCCGGTGCCGGCCCCGGTGGACGCCCGCTTCGCCGAGGACTTCATCCACTACTGGTCGATGCTGGCCTTCTCGGTGTCCATCGCCGGCAAGGTCCTCTTCGACCGGAGCTTCGACAAGTGCAAGCTCACCCTGCTCACCCACGGCCTGGCCGACCGGTTCCGCTCGAGGATCACCACCACCCCGGGCGTGATCGCGCGGCTGCGACGGTCGGTGCTGGCCTACCAGGCCCAGTTCGACGACCTCGGGCTCGACGTGGTGCTCAGCCCCACGCTGGCCCACCTCCCGCCCGAGATCGGTCACCTCGGCACCCACCTGCACTTCGACGTGCTGTTCCCCCGGGTGGAGCAGTGGGTGGGCTTCACGCCGCTGGCCAACGCCACCGGCGCCCCGGCGATCAGCCTCCCGCTCGGTCACGACGACGCGACGAACCTCCCGATCGGGATGATGTTCAGCGCGCCGGTGGGCCACGACGGGCTGTTGCTGGAGCTGGCCCTCGAGCTCGAGGCGGCCCGCCCCTTCCGCTCCCTGGCCGACGCCTGAGCGCGACCACCGGTCGCGGCCTGGCCGCGCTCAGGTGCCGGTCGGGAACGGGATGATCTGGAGGTCGGTGGCCACCACCACGTCGGCGAAGACGGCTTCGGCCTCTCGCCGGTGGCCGTCGAGGTCGGGGTAGCGCGCCGAGAAGTGGGTGAGCACCAGGAGGCCGACGCCGGCCTCCCGGGCGATGGTGGCGGCCTCGCGCGCGGTGAGGTGGCCGTAGTCGCGAGCCAGGAACGACTCGCGCTCGAGGAAGGTGGCCTCGCACAGGAGCACGTCGACGCCCGCGGCCAGGCGCACGGCGTTGTCGCATGCCGCGGTGTCCATCACCACCGCGGCGGAGCGACCCGGGCGCCGCTCGCCGACGTCGGCCAGCGTGACCCGGCGGTCGCCGACCTCGATCGAGCCCTCGGCCAGCAGCCGGCCGGCATCGGGACCGGCGACCCCTGCCGCGGCCAACCGATCGGGCAGGAGGTGCACCGACGGGGGCTCCTCCATGCGCCAGCCGAGCGCGGGCACCCGATGCGAGAGCGGGAGGGCGCTGACCCGCAGCGCACCGTCGACCACCACCGCGCCCTCCTCGGCCACCGGGACGAGCTCGACGGGTGGGCGCCGGCCGATCGTGGCGTCGCACAGGCGCTCGACGTAGGGCAGGCCGCTGGCCGGGAAGGCGACCGGCACCGGCTCGTCGACACCGTCGAGGGCCAGGCGCTGGAGCACGCCGGGCAGGCCGAGGCAGTGGTCGCCGTGGAGGTGGGTGAGGAAGATCCGGGTGATGCGGCCCGGTGAGACGCCGGCGTGGGTGAACTGGCGCTGCGTGCCCTCGCCGGGGTCGAAGAGCAGGCCCTCGCGGTCCCAGCGGAACAGGTAGCCGTTGTGGTTGCGGGTGCGCGTCGGTGCCTGGCTGGCGGTGCCCAGGACCACCAGGTCTCGGCCTCCGGTCACGGGCGGGCCGTCAGATGCACACCCGGGTCACGGGCACGCGCACCCACCGGAGCTCCACCTCGTCCCAGTAGGTGCGAGCCGGGTAGGTGATGCACTGCGGCCCGCTCGGCTGGGTGCTGGGCGGCCGGGTGGTGGGCGGCGCGGGCGGCCGGGTGGTGGGCGGCGAGGTGGCGGGAGGCCGCGGGGCCGGCGCCTGGGTGGCGGGGGGCGAGGCGGGGATCGTGGGACGGGGGGCGGTCGGCGCGTCGGGCACGGTGCCGATCGCCTGCTCGCCGCCGGTGGCGGGGATGGCGACCGGGGCCTGGCTGACCGCCGACGCCGTCAGCAGCTCGGCGTCCCACCTCGGGGTGGGACCGCCCGAGAGGACCAGGGTGACCGTGGCGCCCTTGGGCCGCTTCTCGCCGGCGGAGGGCTGCGTGCGCAGCACCGTGCCGACCGGCTGCTCGGAGGCCTCGACCAGGGCGGTGAACCCGAGCCCAGCTCGTTGGAGCAGCGTGAGGGCGCCGTTGACGGGATAGCCCACCAGGTTGGGGACGGGCCGGTCCTCGGGGCCGAGCGAGAGCGCCAGCTCCACCTCGGTGCCCGACCCGACCTCGGTGCCGGCGGTTGGGATCTGGTTCGCGACGTTGCCCTTGCCCACGTGCTCGTCGGGCCGTGACACGCTCACCACGCCGGTGAGCCCCGCCTTGCGGAGCACCTCCATGGCGTAGGCCTGGGGCAGGCCCAGCACCGAGGGGACGTCGGTTCGCCGCTGCGGGCTGGCGGTGGCGTCGAGGACCCGGGCTGCCGCGTCCGGCTCGGGGCTGTCGGGAACGATCGTCCCGCCGGTGAGGGCCACCACGCCCAGCACGCCGACGATGGCGGCCACCAGGGCCACCGACGCCACCTGGCGCAGGGTGCCCCAACGGCCGAACCCGCCGTCGTCGTCGTCGGGGTCCGGGTCCGCTGGCGCGCCGAGACCGCTCACGCTCCGTGGCCCACGATCACCGCGCCGCCCTCGTGCCATGTCCCCACCCACCCCCGGTACCTGAGGGACCCCAGGGTAGATCACGAACGGCAACAGGTCACCTGTGGGCTCGGCCGCTCACGCAGGGTGGTGCCCCGCCCTGGAACTTGACGCCTCCGCCCTCCTGCCGATGGGAGTCGGGCACCCGTGCCGGGTGCCCGACGCTCGACACCGACGCTCGACACCGCCGCCCGTACCAGGATCCCCGCCGCATGCACCCAGCCCGCTCCTGTCTCGCCGCCGCGCTCGCCGCTGTGCTGGCGGTGGCGGCCACCACGGTCGCGGTGCCCGACGTGGGGGCCTCGGCCCCCGAGGCCGAGCAGCCGGCGGCGTCGGCCGTCGCGGGGGACGGGACCACCGCGGCCACCGCCGGGGCCTCGTGCTGGGCGATCAAGGCCGACCACCCCGCCAGCGTCACCGGCACCTACTGGCTCTGGACCGCGGCGCTCGACCGCCCGGCCCAGTTCCACTGCGACATGGCCACCGACGGTGGCGGTTGGGTGCTGGTGGGGCGCGGGCGCAACGGGTGGACGTTCAACCCGGGCGGTCAGGGCACCGCCGCCCAGGTGCGCACCGCGGTCGACGGTCCCGCCGCGTTCACGCCCGCCGCCCTCGACACGGCGACCGTCGGCGGCCTGCTGGCCGGGGCCGACCTCGCCGCCGACGTCGACGGGATCCGGGTCGAGCGGTCGCTCACCGCCGACGGCGGCACGCGCCAGGACTACCGGCTGTACCCCACCTGGCACACGTGGAAGTGGAGCTTCGACGTGGGCCAGCTCCTTGCTCGTGCCCGGATCGACGGCACCTCCTACCTCGGATCGAACACGCGCGACACGAGCGCGACGGTTGCCGGCCAGGCGGTGAACGAGCTGAGCGGCCGCAACGATCAGCGCCGTCTCACCACGCGTCCACTCGCGATCCACGACGACCAGCAGGGGTTCGGCCTCGGCGCGTCGGTGACCGGGGGCAGCAGCTCGGCCACCAACCACCTCTGGACGGCGGGCTCGGAGGGGAGCCCGCTGCCGTTCACGCGGGTGTGGATCCGCCCCCGGATCGCCAACCAGGCGGCGGGGTACGCACCGATCCCGGCGGGCGGGTTCACCGCCCAGGTGAAGCCGGCGGCGCTGAAGCAGCGCTCGGAGCTCGCGCCGTGGGGCGTGGTGGGCTACGACCACACCGACGAGGCGGTGGTGGAGCCGTGGAACACCACGGTCCTGGCCGTCACCGCCCACGACGACCGCGTGTACGTGGGCGGCCGGTTCACCCACGTGCAGCAGGGGCCGACCGGCACGCCGGTGGCCCAGGGGTTCCTGGCCGCGTTCGACCTCGACGGGAACTGGATCCCCACGTTCCGGCCCGTGCTCGACGGTCGGGTGTGGGACATCGTGGTGACCGCCGACGGCAAGCTCGTCGTCGGCGGCGACTTCACCAACGTCGACGGGGCCGCCGACACGTCGGGCATCGCCGCGCTCGACCTCAGGACCGGGGCCGTCAACCCCACCTGGCGCGGGAGCGTGGCCCGGGTGGGTTCCGCCGAGCGTCCGCTCGTGCGAGCGCTCGAGACGCGCGGGCCGTGGGTGTACGCCGCCGGGCGGTTCAACCGGGTCACCGGGGGCACGGCCGTCGACGTGACGGTGCCGTCGTCGGTGAACCTCAGCACCACCGACGGCCAGCCGGGCGCCTGGCGACCCCAGCTCAACGCGTCGGCGCTCGACCTCCACGTCTCGGCCGACGCCAGCCGGGTCTACCTGGCCGGGTACTTCAACGCGGTGAACGGCGACACGAACCACGGCTACCACGCCGTCACCGACGCGACCGACGGGACCCCCGTGCCGGGCCTGGGGCCGCTCCAGCCCGCCGTCGGCAGCGGGGAGCACTCCTACCAGCAGGCCGTCAGCGAGGTGGACGGGAAGCTGCTGGTGGGCGGCTCGCAGCACGTGCTCCAGCTCTACGACGCCACCCGCACCACCCTGCTCGACTCGCACATCACCCGGGCCGGCGGGGACTTCCAGGCCATCGAGGTCTACGGCGGCTACGTGTACGCGAGCTGCCACTGCATGGACTTCACCTACTCGGGCACCAACAACTTCACCAGCCCCTCCGGGTTCCGGTCGGTCGACGCCATCCGCACGGTGGGCCGGTGGAACGCCCAGACCCTGGAGTACGACCCGTCGTGGTGGCCCAACGGCCTGAAGGGCAACAACGACGAGGGCGCGTGGAGCATCACCCAGGACGCCCGCGGCTGCCTCTGGATCGGCGGCGACTACACCCGCGGGGCCTACTCAGGCGTCGCCGCCACCGACTGGCTCGGCGGGTTCGCAAGGTTCTGCCCTGAGGACTCCACCCCGCCGTCGGCCCCCACCGGCCTGACCGCCACGCCGGGCACCGGCCGGGTGGACCTGGCGTGGGGCGCGTCGGGTGATGGCGGAGGAGCGGTCGTCTACGACGTGTACCGCAACGATCGGATCGTCGCGACGGTGTCGGGCACCACCTACCGCGACGGCATCGACGTGGCGGTTGCCGGCCCGCAGCGCTACACCGTGCGGGCGGCCGATCCGCGGGGGAACCGCTCGGCGAGCCCGCCGCCGACCACGGCCTCCGAACCGGCCCGGCTGCGCGCCACCACGAACCCCGCCCTCCCCGCCGACATCGTGGTCGACGGCGTCGTGCGCGACAGCTGGGGCCTCAACTGGGTGGAGCTCCCCGCTGGGCCGCACCAGGTCTGCTTCGGCCCCGTCCCCGGCTACGCGGCGCCCCCGTGCCAGGCCGTCACCCTCGCCTCGGGCACCACGGCCGTCACCGGCACCTACACCGTCAACGGGTACCTGCGGGTGACCACCAGCCCGGCGGTGGCGTCCACCGTCACCGTCGACGGCGTGCCCCGCAACGACTGGGGCCTCTGGGCCGAGGTCGCGCCCGGCACCCACCGCGTGTGCTTCGGCAACGTGGCGGGCTACGCCGTTCCCGACTGCCGCGACGTGGTGGTGGTGGCAGGGGCCACGGCAACCACCACCGGCACGTTCACCCAACAGGCTGGCGCGCCCGGCCCGACCGGGTCGTTCGGGTACCTGCGGGCCACCACCAGCCCGGCGGTGGGGGCCATGGTCGGCATCGACGGCCAGTGGCGGGACAACTGGGGCCTCAACTGGGTGAAGATCCCCGCGGGTGCCCACCAGGTGTGCTTCGGCAGCGCCCCGGCCGCCACCGCGCCGGCCTGCGCGTCGGTCGACCTCGCGGCCGGGTCGACGGCCACGGTCACGGGCACCTACCTGCCCAAGGGATTCCTGCGGGTGGTCACCGACCCGGCGCTCCCGGCCACGATCACCGTCGACGGGCAGGTGGCGAACGCCTACGGGATCTGGACCGCCAAGGTGCCGGCCTCCTACTCGGTGTGCTTCGGGGTGGTGCCCGGCTTCGCGGTGCCGCCGTGCCAGAACGCCCTGGTGGCCGCCGGCGCCACCACCACGATCACCGGGACCTACGGGCCCACCTGACCGCGCCGTGCTACCAGCGGGGGTCCGAGGCCAACAGGTCCTCGAGCTCGTCGGCCGGGAGCGGCTTGGCGAAGAAGTACCCCTGGGCGAGGTTGCAGCGGATCCGACGCAGGTAGTCGAGCTGGGCCTGGGTCTCCACCCCCTCCGCGCAGGTGTGCAGGTCGAGCGCGGAGGCCACGGCCACCACGGCGTCGACGATGCGGACGAGCCGCTCGTCGCCACCGTCGATGGCGGCCACGAAGCTCCGGTCGACCTTCACCTGGTTCACCGGCATCCGCCCCAGCCGGGTGAGCGAGGAGTGACCGGTGCCGAAGTCGTCGATGGCGAGGTCGACCCCGAGGTCGCGGATGCGGCCGAGCACGTCGAGCGGCGCCGCCGTCTCCTCGGTGAGGACCGTCTCGGTGATCTCCAGCAGCAGGTCCCCGTGCGCCCAGCCGTGGCGTCGGCACGCCTGGTCGACCAGGCGGTCGAGGTTGCCGCTGCCGAGCTGGTGGGCCGACAGGTTGACCCCGAGGCGGAGGCCGGTGCTGCCGAGGCGGGAGGTGATCGCGCTCACCTCGGCCACGGCGCGCTCGAGCACGTGGGCGCCGATCGACGCGATGGTGCCGGTCTCCTCGGCCACCAGGATGAAGTCGTCGGGTTGCAGCAGGCCCCGCACGGGGTGCTGCCACCGCACCAGGGCCTCCACCCCCACCACGCGACCGCTGCGGAGGTCCACGATCGGTTGGTAGTGCACCGTCAGCTCGTCGCGGTCGACGGCCCGGCGGAGGTCGTTCTCGATCTGGAGCCGGATGACGGCCGCGTCGCGCATGGCCGAGTCGAACAGCTCGAGGCGGTTGCGCCCCCGCTCCTTGGCCCGGTACATGGCAGCGTCGGCGTCGCGCAACCAGCCGTCGCCGCTGACGTGGTCGCTGGCCGCGGTCAGGCCCATGCTGGCGGTGAGGTACACGTCCTGGCCCGCGGCGGTGGGGAAGGGGTGCTCGAGCGAGGCTCGGATGCGCTCGGCCACGTCGATCGGCCGGGCCGAATCGGTGACGTCCTCCAGCAGCACCACGAACTCGTCGCCGCCGAAGCGAGCCACGGTGTCGCCCGGATCGACCGCCCCGAGCAGGCGCTCGGCGAAGGCCACGAGCAGCTCGTCGCCCACGCTGTGGCCGAGGCTGTCGTTGACCACCTTGAAGCGGTCGACGTCGCAGAACAGCACA
>CAZIVZ010000161.1:0-7583 GCA_964542495.1 uncultured Aquihabitans sp. | reverse complement strand
GGCTGAACGTCGGGGAGCTCGCCCGCGAGCTGCGGATCCAACCGTCGACGGCCACGCGTCTGTGTGATCGGCTCGTGCGGCGTCGTCTGGCGCGCCGGCGGGTGAACCCTGCCAACCGTCGCGAGGTGACGATGCTGCTGACCGCTTCGGGACGCGAGGTGGTTGCGGAGGTCACGAGGCGGAGGCGGCGTGAGATCGCGTCGATCATGGCGAAGGTGCCGGCGTCGCAGCGCGTGGCGATCATCGATGCGCTCACCGCGTTCCGCGAGGCCGCCGGTGAGGACGACGTCGTGCCGTCGGTCCCGTGGTGAGGAACCTTCTCCACGGCCGACGTGCGGGCTTGGACCGAGCGGGCGGTCAGGCGGCGGACATGGGGCACCGATTCCATCTCACGCTGGTGCTGGCGATGGTGATCGGCGTGCTCACCGGACTGGGCGTGGCCGGGTTCGACAGCGCGGTGCATCCCATCATCGAGGCGCTGGCGGACCAGCCGCTGCTGATCGTCGCCCTGGTCCCGGCGGCCGGGCTGGTCGTGGTCAGCCTGCTCACCGTCGTGTGGGGTGATGGCGACACGGCGACGACCGACGCGTACGTCCGGTCATATCACCAGCGCGGCGGCACGCTGAGCCTGTCGTCGTCATGGCGCAAGACGGTCGCCTCTGCGGTCACCCTCGGTTCGGGCAACGCGTTCGGGTTCGAGGGTCCATCGATGTTGATCGGTGGCACGATCGGCTCGACCGTCGAGGAGCGGTTCGCGTCGCGTCTTCGCTGTGACGACGCCAAGGTCTTGATGGTCGCGGGTGCGGCGGCGGGGGTTGCAGCCGTGTTCAAGGCCCCCTTGACCGGGGTGATCTTCGCGCTCGAGGTTCCCTATCGCTCCGATCTCGCTCGTCGGGCGCTGCTGCCCACCCTCGTCGCGGCCGGGTCGGCCTATGTGGCCTATGTGGCGATCGTCGGAACGGCCCCCCTGCTGCCGACCGGCGGTTCGGCACCGTTCGACCTGCGAGACCTCGGTGGCGGGCTCGCACTCGGTCTGGTGTGCGGGCTGCTGGCACGGCTCGGCTCGAAGGCGATCGGCATCGCCAAGGGTCTGGAGCTGGCCCGTCCGTGGCGCGTGGCGGTGTCGGCGGCCGGCATGGTCACCTTGGCGCCGATCGCCATGTGGTGGTTCGATGCGCCGCTGCACCTCGGCCCGAGCTACGCCGCGATCGAGTGGGCAGCCCAGCCCGACCGGACCGTGACCGTGTTGTGCGGTCTCTTCGCGGTGCGCGCCGCGGCCACGTGGTTCGGGGTCGCCGGTGGCGGCATGGGCGGACTGTTCATCCCGCTGGTGACCGAGGGCGCGATCGTCGGCTCGATCTTCGAGCGCCTCGTCGACTCCCCGAACCCGCACCTGTTCCCGACCATCGGTATCGCCGCCTTCCTCGGCGCCGGCTACCGCACGCCGCTCGCCGGGGTGGCCTTCGTCGCCGAGGCCACCGGAGAGCCCGGCTTCTTGGTGCCCGCCCTCCTGGCCGCCGCCGCAGCACAGCTCGTGATGGGAACGGCGTCGTTCAGCACCTACCAGCGCAACGAACGACTCCCCGACGTCGAGCCCCTGTCCCGACTGCCCGTGGGCGACATCATGACCCCCAGCGCCGACACGATCGACGCAGACCTCGACCTGACCGCCGTGGTCGCCGCGATGCTGCGCCAGAACCGGCGATGGGCGCCGGTGGTGGACTCGACGGGCTACGTCGGTCTCATCGCCGTCACCGACATCTCCCAGGTACCGATGCCGGAGTGGCCGAACGTGACCGCTCGCCAGGTGGCCCGAACCGATGTCGCACCGGCCGCGCCGACCGAGACGGTCGAGGCGGTGGCCGACCGCATGCGGGCTGGGGTCAGTGAAGCGATGGCGGTGACGACGTCGAACACGGTGATCGGAGTCGTCACCCTGCGCGACGTCACCAACATCGAGGTGCTCCTCGATCGACTGAACAACGAGGCGTCGTGACGATGGCCTCCTCGTCGATTGCGCGCCTGATGAGGCACCTCGCCGGTCCCGTGCGTCACCGCGATCCGACGCACACGAGCGACTCGATGGCGTGTCGTTCGTCCAGGACCAGGCCGACCTGTGGTACGCCGGGCCTCACCTCGGAGCGGTCACCGCTTCGGCATCGACGGTGAGTCGGTCATCTGGGCGGCGATGAGCGTGCGGGCCGCGCGACCGACGCTGCGTGCGGGGTTGTCGGGGCCGTACATGCGGGCGGAGGCGAACGCGCCGTCCATGAGCAGGAGCAGCCCGTCGGCGAGTCCGTCAGGATCGTCGGCGTGGGCGGCGACCGCGAGGTCGCGAAGTCGTGACCGGACCGCCTCCTTGTGGGCGAGCGCGATGCGGTGACCCGGATGGCCGGTGTCGGGGTACTCGGCGGCGGTCGCCTGGAACGCGCAGCCGAGGCAGACCGGGCTCGTCGCGAGAGCGGCCACGGCGTCGAACATTCCCGCCAGCGCCTCGGCGGGCTCGGCGCCGGTGTCGGTGGCGCCGTCGAGCCAGGTCCAGAAGCCGCGGTTGGCCGACTCGAGGGCGGCGGCGATGAGGTCGTCCTTGGTGGGGAAGTGCCGGTAGAGCGTGGCCTTGGCCACCCCGGCCCGCTCGATCACCAAGTCGATGCCGACGGCGTGGTAGCCGCGCTCGTAGAACAGCTCGGTGGCGACCCGCAGCAGGCGGTCGCGGGCGGCCTCGACCTCGACGGCTCCCATCGTGCTCCTCGTGGCGGGGACACCGGCAGCCTACTGGTAGACAGACAGGTCTGTCTATGAGAGGGTGTCGACATGGCACCACTGACGCTCTCTGCCGATGTCCGCGCCGCCCTCACCGCCGGGCGCCTCGGGCACCTGGCCACCATCGACCCCGACGGCAGCCCGCAGGTCAGCGTGGTGTGGATCGGCCTCGACGGCGACGACATCGTGGTCGGCCACCTGATGGGCGGTCGCAAGGTCACGAACATCGCCCGTGATCCCCGGGTCGCGCTCACCGTCGAGGCCGACGGCGCGAACCCGGTCGGCATGGCCAACTACCTGATCGTGCACGGCACGGCGCGGCTCGCCGAGGGCGGCGCTCCCGAGTTGCTCCAGCGCCTGGCCGAGACCTACCTGGGTCCGGGCGTGAAGTTCCCGCCCTTCGAGGATCCGCCCCCGGGCCACGTCATCCACATCACCGCCGATCGCGTGGGCGGCGTGGGCCCCTGGGCGAGCTGAAGGAGGCACCCATGGACCTCGGCATCCACTTCGTCAACTTCACCCTGCCCGGCGCGCCGTGGTCGCTGGCCACCACCTTGGCCGAGACGGCCCGCATCGCCGAGGACGGCGGAGCCACCACCTTCACCGTGATGGACCACTGGTTCCAGATGGAGATGATGGCGCCGGCCACCGACCCGATGCTGGAGGGCTACACCACCCTCGGGTTCCTCGCCGGCCAGACCAGCCGCTTGCGGCTGGGCCTGTTGGTGACGGGCGTGACCTACCGGCATCCCGGGCTGCTCGCCAAGATCGTCACCACCCTCGACGTGCTCTCGGGCGGCCGCGGGCAGCTGGGCATCGGCGCCGCCTGGTACGAGCGCGAGCACCGCGGCCTCGGTGTGCCGTACCCGGCGGTGGCCGAGCGCTTCGAACGCCTCGAGGAGACCCTGCAGATCTGCCGGCAGATGTGGAGCGACGACGACGGCCCCTTCCACGGCACCCACTACCAGCTGGCCGAGACCATCTGCTCGCCGTCGCCGATCAGCTCGCCCCGCCCGCGCATCCTCGTCGGCGGCAGCGGCGAGCGGAAGACGCTGAGGCTCGTCGCCCGCTACGCGGACGCCTGCAACCTGTTCGCCACGTCGCTCGACGAGGTGACCCACAAGCTCGCGGTCCTCGACGCGCACTGCGAGGCCGAAGGCCGCGATCCCGCTGCCATCGATCGCACGATCCTGGCGATGGGCGACCCCACCGCGGACCCCGACGGCTTCGTCGCCGCCATGGCCGACTACGCCCAGCTCGGGATCAGCACCGTCGAGGTCATGCCCACCGGTGATCCCGTCGCGTTCACCACCCAGGTCGCAGAGCGCATCATCCCCGCCCTCGCCGAGCTCGGACGGTGACCGAACCGGTTGTCGCCACGGGTCGAGTCGATCCGGGGTGCCGTCGCGCCATCGGTCGAAGCGGCCAGCGCTCGTGGATCAGGTGCCCGATCTGTGGGGCGTCGCCGTATCGGTGGCGCCACCGTCCCGAAGAGCGGTGAGCTCGGCGCGCAGCCGTCGCCGCTCCTGCCAGCGCTCGGTGTCGTCACGCAGGACGGCCGCGATCGCGACGGGCGTACCGCCCTCGGCTTCGTGCATCAGCGACACCGTGAACGCGATCGAGAGGGTGCGCCCGTCACGGTGCAGCGCCGGAACCTCGAGCAGCCGATCGCCGTAGCTGGTGTGGCCGGTGGCCATGGTCTGGCGGTAGCCGGCCCAGTGCCGAGCGCGGAGGCGTTCGGGGATGATGAGGTCGAGGCTGCGGCCGAGGGCCTCGTGGCCCGGCCAGCCGAAGAGGCGGGTCGCTGCGTCGTTCCAGAACGTGATGGTGCCGCCGGCGTCGGCGATCACGACGGCGTCGGCCAGTTGCCGGAGGAGCTCGGCGAGAGCCTGGTCGGTGTGCTGCGGCGGTTCGTCGAGGAGGTGGGCGAAGCAAGGGGCCTCGCCCCCCTCGTCGGGAGCGGTCATCGGGTGCCGGCCTTGCCGAGCAGGGTGAGCGTTCCGCTCGCAACCTCATGATCGTCCTCGGGGGCGAGCCGGATGCGGAGCTTGCAGCCTGCCCGGCGGGGGTCGTCGGCGACGAGCTCGGTGACGGTCGCGGCGGCGGTGTCGGTGAGTCCTTCGGCGATGCCGAGGTGCAGGGCGCAGATGGTGTCGCGGTCGGCGAGGGCGGTGGTGGCGAACGGGCAGTTGTGCAGGACGATCTCGGCGCCGTCGCGCAGGGCCCGGACCTCGGGATCGAAGCCCTGGCGGACCATGGCGGCGGTGACATCGGCGACGACATCACCGGAGGGTGACGGCACGCGGAACTGGTCGGCGGCGCGGCGGCCGACCTCTTCGGGGTCGAGCCCGGTGCGGATGATCTCGACGAGCAGCCGGCTGAGCCGTTCGTACGGTCCGGTGGTGCCCCACTGCCCTTCGACGGCAGGGTTGACCGCGTAGACGAGGCGGGGCCGGCCGCGCCCCGCGACAGGGGCCGTGGTCTCCACCACGAGGCCGGCGGCGACCAGTTTGCCCACGTGCTGGCGGATGGCGTTGTGGTTGAACGGGAACTGGTCGTTGAGCTCGGCGATGCCGATGGCGCGGCCGACCTGGGCGATGCGGCGGAAGATGGCGTGGCGCGTGGGGTCGCCGAGCGCCTTGGCCTGTTCCTGGAGCGTTGGGGGGTTCATGGGGTGCGCCCTCCGGTGGAACGGCTCGGCGCTCCCCGGCATCGACCTGGGTCGCTTGCTCCGGACCGCCACTGGACGTTTCCGACCTATTCTTCTAGAATTAGCTAGAAGAATAGTACGGCTACGGACGACGTACAAGGTGCAGGAGGTCACAGATGCAGACGCTGGATGCGCGGCCGATGCCCCCCGAGGGAGCGCTCAGAAGGCAGGGCCTCGCCCACGTCGCCGACCGGCTCGACTGCGGCGACTGGCGCGTCACCTACGCGCGGCCCTGACCGGAAGCGGGACCGTGCCTGGCGAAACCCACCAGCGAAGCGAGGCGGTCGAAGTCGGCGCCGTGCTCGAGCTCCTCGCCTGTGTCGTCAGCCTCGATGCCCCTCACGTGGACACGCCACTCGCTGAACTCGAGCTCGACGACGACCTCTCGATCCTGCACCTGTGGGAAGCGGTCGTCGAGGAGTACGGCGAACGAGGCACGGGTGACCTCGAGCTCGACGCAACGCGGCCGGCCACGCTCGGCGAGCTCGCCGATCTGTTCACCCGCGAGCTCTCGTCGTGACCGCCAGCGCCGAGTCGGCCATGACCGGGATCTCCCTCGCCGGCGCGACCGCCGCGGTGACGTGACGCCCGCGCCGAGTTGGCGACGGGACGACACTGGAGCACCGGTGACGGAACGACCGACGAGCCGATGGCGGCCGACGCCCACCGGTGGCGGGCGGGGTGCCGCCGACCGGGTCCGGCTGTCTCACGCCCAGGCGCGCGCGACGCTGCGCCTTGCGCTGGCCTTCATCGCCGGCGCCGCCGTGGCGGGCGCGGCGGGTTCGGCGCGGTGGCTGCTGCTGCACCTGTTCCTGGCGGGCGGGGTGATGCTCGCCATCAGCGGTGTGTCGCTGATGCTGACCGTGACCTGGTCGGCGGCACCGGCCCCGGCTGACCGGTGGGCGGCGGCCCAGCGTTGGCTCGTCGCCGCCGGCGCCGCTGGGGTCGCCCTCGGCCGCCACGCCGAGCTCGGCGGCGGCGTGATCGGCGTCGCCGCGGGTGCCTACCTCGGGGGTCTCGTCCTCCTCGGCGCGTTGTTGCTGGTCACGGTCCGCCGCGGGGTGGAACGGCGCTTCGACCCCGCCGTGGCCGCCTACCTGGCCGCCCTGGCCTTCGGGACCCTGGGGGTGGCGCTCGGGGCGTCGATGGCGGTCGGCTCGTCGTCGGTCTCCATGCGTTCGGCGCACGTGACGATCAACGTGCTGGGCCTGGTCGGGCTCGTCGTGGGCGGCACCCTGCCGTTCTTCGCATCCACCGTCGGTCGCACCCGCATGGCCCCCCATGCCAGCGCGCGTCGGCTGGTCCTGGCCTTGTGCGGGCAGACGGCGATGCTGCTGCTGGCCGTGGTCGCTCTGTCGGCCGACGCCGCCACCCTCGCCGGCATCGGGCTCGGCGGCTATGCGCTGGGGATCCTGGCCGTGCTCGAATCAATGCCCCGCCCGACCCGCCGCCAGCTGCAGTGGGCCGGTCCACGCGTCCTCGCCCTGTGGGCCGGCGGGCTGTGGTGGGCGACTGCGGTGGCGGCGACCGCCATCGACGCCGCCTCGGGCCGCGTGGTGTTCGGCGATCGTTGGCTGGTCGTGCTGGTGGTCGCCGGCTACGCCCAGGTCCTGTGGGGGTCGCTCGCCTACCTGCTGCCCATGCTGCGAGGCGGCGGTCACCAGCGCCTCGCCGAGGGCTTCGCGTCGACCCGGTCGTGGCTCGGGTTCGCGGCAGCCAACCTGGCCGGCCTCTGCGCGGCGACGGCACGACCCGCGGCCGTCACCGCACTGGCGGTCGCGGCGTGGGTGCTCGACGGTGCATGGCGCGCCACCCGCGTGGGCACCGCCCGCGCCGCTCGACCGACCGAGGAGACGACATGACCACCTTCCTGCTGCCGACGACACCCATCACTTCGCTCGACGAGTACCTCGCCACCGACGTGGGCGGCGTCGGCGTGGCCGCCGCGCAGCGCCTGGGACCGAGGGCGACCATCGACACGATCGCTGCGGCTGGGCTCCGGGGCCGGGGCGGCGGCGGCTTCCCGACCGGACGGAAGTGGGCCGGCATCGCCGACCAGACAGGAACCCGTCGCTACCTCGTGTGCAACGGCGCCGAGGGCGAGCCCGGC
>CAZIVZ010000160.1:2675-7613 GCA_964542495.1 uncultured Aquihabitans sp. | reverse complement strand
ATCATGGCCGTGCCCGCCCACGACCAGCGCGACTTCGACTTCGCCCGCGCCTTCGACCTGCCGATCGTCGACGTGATCGCGCCTCCACCCGGCACCGAGCGGGGCGAAGGCGCCTACGGGGGCGACGGCACCGCGATCAACTCGGCCAACGCCGAGGTGAGCCTCGACGGCCTGGCCGTCGACGAGGCCAAGGCCGCGATCATCGTCTGGCTCGAGGCCAAGGGCCTGGCCGAGGGCACCGTGCAGTACAAGCTGCGCGACTGGCTGTTCAGCCGCCAGCGCTACTGGGGCGAGCCCTTCCCCATCGTGTTCGGAGACGACGGCGAGCCGCGCGCCCTGCCCGACTCCGAGCTGCCGCTGGTCCTGCCGCCCATGGAGGACTTCTCGCCCACCACCTCCGACGACGCCGACTCCGAGCCCGAGCCCCCGCTCGGGCGCGTCGAGGGCTGGTCCACCGTGCAGCTGGACCTGGGTGACGGCCACGGCCCCGACACCTACCGCCGCGAGCTCAACACCATGCCCAACTGGGCCGGATCGTGCTGGTACGAGCTGCGCTACCTCGACCCCACCAACGCCGACGCCCTGGTGGACCCCGAGGTGGAGCGCTACTGGATGGGGCCGCGCACCCCCGACGACTGCGGAGGCGCCGACCTGTACGTGGGCGGCGTGGAGCACGCGGTGCTGCACCTGCTCTACGCCCGCTTCTGGCAGAAGGTGCTGTTCGACCTGGGCCACGTGTCGTCCAGGGAGCCGTTCCGGCGGCTGTTCAACCAGGGGATGATCCAGGCCTACGCCTACCTCGACGAGCGAGGCTTCTACGTCGAGGCCACCGAGGTGGTCG
The DNA here is from genome assembly GCA_964542495.1 of uncultured Aquihabitans sp. Classification (GTDB taxonomy): domain Bacteria; phylum Actinomycetota; class Acidimicrobiia; order Acidimicrobiales; family Iamiaceae; genus Aquihabitans. Next base: position 6,772 of record CAZIVZ010000160.1, on the reverse strand, counting down.
AGCGTGACGGTCGCTACTGGGTGGGCGACCAGGAGGTGCGGCGCGAGCTCGGCAAGATGGGCAAGTCGCTCAAGAACGCGGTGGCGCCCGACGACATGTGCGAGCGCTACGGCGCTGACACGCTGCGCCTCTACGAGATGTTCAGCGGACCGCTGGACCAGAGCCGCCCGTGGGACACCACCGCCGTGGTGGGCATGTACCGCCTGCTCCAGCGGATCTGGCGGGTGTTCGTCGACGAGGAGACCGGCGAGGTGCGCGTCGGCGCCGGCGCCGGCGCGCCCACCGACGACGGGCTCCGCGCCCTGCACCGCACCATCGCGTCGGTGCGCGAGGGCATGGAGACCCTGCGGTTCAACACGTCCATCGCCCGCATCACCGAGCTGACCAACCACCTCACCCTCACCTACCCCGACGGTGGCGTGCCCCGTGCCCTGGCCGAGCCGCTGGCGCTCCTGCTGGCTCCGGTGGCGCCCCACATCGCCGAGGAGCTGTGGTCGCGGCTCGGCGCGCCGGGATCGCTGGCCTACGAGCCGTTCCCCACGGCCGACCCGGCGTGGCTGGTCGACGACACCGTCGAGGTGCCGGTGCAGGTCAACGGCAAGGTGCGCGGCCGGATCACCGTGGCCGCCGACGCATCGCGGGACGAGCTCGAGGCGGTCGCCCGGGCCGACGACAAGGTGGCGGCCCTCCTCGCCGACGCCACCGTCCGCAAGGTGATCGTGGTTCCCGGCAAGATGGTCAACTTCGTGGTGGGGTGATCCCCGAGGGCGGCTCCGCCCGGATCGTGAAGGCGAACCGGGCCGGGCCCTCGCACCACATCGGGAAGTTGGTGCCCCAGCAGTTGTCGTGCAGCAGCACGTGGAAGCCACCGGCGAGGTCCGGCACCGGCGGGTCGGCGTCGAGCAGGCGTGGCGCGCCGGGCGCCACGAGCGGCGCATCGTGCGTGGCGATCCGCAGGATGCCGTCGGGGCCGTCGTAGGCCATCCCCTCCCCCACGGCGTGCAGGGCCCGGCCACCGCGCCGGACCACGTCGAGTGGCGACACCAACCGGCCGAGCTTGTCGAGCTGCCAGCGCTCGGGCTCGGCCACGACCGGCACGAACGAGCACCACGTCGCCTCGGGCAACCGGTTCGCGGGCTTGTCCGCCCACGCCAGCGTGAGGCCGAGGCCCCCGTGGTCCGCCGGCGCCCAGCGCAGCCACACCTCGGCCGGGGCGCCCAGGCGGTCGACGGCCACCCCGGTGAACCCGACCCGGGCCAGCACCTCGTCGCCCGCCGCTCGCTGCCACGCCCCCAGCAGGGACGGCGCCCAGCAGCCCGAGACGGCACCGGCGGCGTCGATGCCGGGCTTGGTGTTGTCCCACCGGGCCCACCACTCGTCGTCGGGCATGGGCGAGAGGCCCGCATGGAAGCGCTCGTAGTCGTCCTCATCGAACGATCGGTACCCGAGCAGGCCCATCGGGTGGTCGACGTCGGCCACCACCCGGCCGTCGGGTGCGGCGAGCCGGACGGCCTCCCCGGCCGCTCCGATGGTCAGCTGCCAACCGCTCACGTCGACCGAGGCGCCCGGGTCCACTCCGCCCCAGCCCGGCGCGTCGGCCGCCCACGAGGCGACGTCGACGGCGATGAGCGCCTCCCGCTCGGCCACGGTCGGCAGGCCGAGCACACGAGCCGCCTCGTCGACGTAGGCGCGCTGCTCGGCCCACGACGCCTCGAACCGCCGGCCGGCGTCGGTGGCGCGCAGCTCGGCGAGCCCGGCCCGATCCCAACGCACGGCATCAGGGAGGGCGGCCTTCTGGTCGAGGCCCCAGGTGTGCTCGGCCACGAGGAGCAGCGACCGGTCGACCTCGGCCTGCACGTTCAGAGGCGCCGAGCGACGGGCCCGCAGCGCGGCGCGGTACGCCGACACCTTCGACGGGTCGCTCCCTGCGCCGAACAGCCAGGGATCGCCGATCTCCGCGGTCACCACGGGTAGCGCGTCGACGGCGCCGCTGGCCGTGAGGGCACGGGCGAACGCGTCGAGCGTGGATGCGCGGATCTCGGCCCCGGGATGGCGGCGGACCAACTCCTCGTGCGCGGCCACCACCTCGTCGGCCGACGGCGGGCCCAGGTTGTCGCCGGCGTGGAGGAACGCCAGCGCGTCGGGGCAGCCGGGCACCACGACCTCCCCGCCGTAGCCGCCGGGCTGGTACGCCACCACCACCTCGGCACCGTCGGGCGGACGCCAGCGGAACACCGGCACCACGTCGGGCACGGGCCACGCCGGGTTCACGCCCAGGTGCAGGAACGTCACCCCGGCTTCGGCCAGCAGCGGGACGAGGGCCCGGGTGTGCCCGGGGACGTCGGTCATCTTGGCGGCGGTGGTGCGACGGCCGAAGTGCTCGTCGAGCTCCCTGCTGATGCCCAGCGCGGCGCTCGCGAGCGGGACGTCCATCAGCTCGGTGTGGGTGGTCAGGGGCAGGGCGTGCCAGGCGAGGTCCCCCGCCACCACCGCCCGCTCGACCGTGGCTCGCTGCGCTGCCGAGCCGGCCGTCAGCGCGTGGTGCAGCACCCAGGAGCCGGTGGTCCAGACGAGGCGCTCGGGCCCGCCCCGGCGGCGCAGCTCGCCGGCCACGGCCACCGCACGCGGGAAGAACCGCTCGACGTAGCGGGCGGCCACGTCGGCCGAGAGATCGGTGAAGCCGAGGTCCAAGTGGGTCTTCGCCACCAGGTGGACGGTGCGGACGGGCTCGAGCACCCCTGCGACCCTACGAGGCGGCGACACTTCGTGTTATGGTCGCTCGGCCCCTCTCCCTGGACCTCGTGGAGGCACAGCGTGCGCAAGTTCTGGTCACACCTCGCGGTGCAGTTGGGCAAGCGGGCCGGGCTCGTCTCGATCATCGGGCTGGCCATCACGCTGCTGCTCGGCCTGGGCATCCCGAAGCTCGAGTTCGCCACCGGGCAGGACAGCTACCTCAACGAGGACGACCAGGTCGCCAAGGACAACGTCGCCTACCAGGACCTCTTCGGCGGCCAGATCATGCTGGTGCTCTTCACCATGGACGAGGGCCACTCGGTGGCCGAGCTGGCGATGCCGAAGAACGCCGAGGCGATCGAGGCGGCCAAGGCCGAGATCCTGGAGAGCCCCGCCGTGGAGGCGGTGGTGAGCCCCCTCGACACCTTGACCTTCAGCGAGAACACGCTGTCGCGCACACCCGATGACCCCACGAACGAAGAGGCGTGGGACCCGCTGGCCTCCATCGCCGCATCGGCCACCAACGAGGCGTTGGCCGCCGAGGAGCCCGGCTCGCCCGGAGCGAAGGCACGCGAGGCCGACTTCGCCGAGACCGCCGAACGCCTGGGGCCGTTCCTCGACTCCACGCCCGAGCAACGCTCGCTGTCGAACCCGGAATGGGTCGACGTGCTGCTCCACGACAACAAGGGCGACATCCGCAAGCCGCTGCGGTCCTCGTTCTTCGACGAGAGCCACGCCCAGATGATCGTCCGGCTCAAGGGCAATGCCTCCATCGAGGGCGAAGGCGAAGGTGCCATCGCGGTGAAGAAGGCGTGGGCCGATCGCAAGATCGGGGACGGCGACGTGCTCGTCACCGGCGCTCCGGTGCTGCTCAAGGACATCAACGACTACCTGCGCGGCGGCATCTTGTCGCTGGGCGCCATCGCCATCGCCATCATGGTGGTGATCCTCCTGTTGTTCTTCCACGTCCGCTGGCGCCTGCTGCCGCTGCTGGTGATCCTCATCGGCGTGACCTGGGCCTTCGGCCTGGCCGGGTACCTCGGCATCCCGCTGTCGATCGTCACCATCGCCGGGCTCCCCGTGATGCTCGGCGTCGGCATCGACTACGCGATCCAGATGCACGCCCGCATCGAGGAGGAGGTGGTCATCGACCGAGCCGACCACCCCATCCAGGAGACGGCGCGCAACCTCGGCCCCGCCCTGCTCGTGGTCACCTTCGACGCCATCTTCGCCTTCGCTGCGCTGCGGTTCGCCAAGGTGCCCATGATCCGTGACTTCGGCCTGTTGCTGTGCGTCGGCATCGCGGTGATCTGCCTGTGCTCGATCATCTGGCCCCTCGCCATCCTCGGCATCCGCGAGTACCG
>CAZIVZ010000160.1:0-2575 GCA_964542495.1 uncultured Aquihabitans sp. | reverse complement strand
TCTGCCTGTGCTCGATCATCTGGCCCCTCGCCATCCTCGGCATCCGCGAGTACCGGTCCCCGACCCAGGGCCGCGACTTCCGCGAGGGTGCCCTGGGTCGGCTGGTCGTGTGGCTCGGCTCGCTGCCGGCCAAGATCGCGCCCATCCTGATCGTCGCCAGCCTGGTGATCTTCGTCGGCGGGATCATCACCGAGGGCAAGCTCACCCTGCAGACCGATCCGGTGCAGTGGGTGAACCAGGACTCGCAGAACCGCAAGGACGTGGCCACCCTCGAAGAGCGCACCGACGCGTCCTCCGAGCTGGGCATCTTCGTGGAGGCGGACAGCCTCGACGAGATCTTCTCCGACGAGACCACCAGCTGGGTGGAGGCGTTCACCACCGACGCGCTGGAGCGCTACCCCGAGCTGATACTCGTGGGATCGAGCGTCGTCAGCCCCCTCGCCGACCTCGTCGACCTCGAGGGCGCCAGCAACTTCGTCCCCTCCGGCGACCTCATCCGCGCCAGCTACGAGGCGGCACCGAAGGACATCCAGAAGTTCACCGTCTCCGAGGACCCGGCGGCGCTCAACATCCTGCTGATCACCAAGCCGGCCGACCTCGAGGAGCGGGCGGTGATGACCGACGACATGCACGAGCGGCTCGCGCTCGCAGCACCCGCGGGCATCAAGCCGCCCGAAGGCGTGTCGGCCACCCCGTCGGGCCTGGCCGTGGTGGGGGTGGGCCTGCTCCGCAACCTGGAGTCCAACCGGGTGGAGCTCACCTACCTGTCGATCTTCCTGGTGTTCGCCTTCCTCACCGTGCGGCTCCGCAGCCTCGTGCGGTCCCTCCTGTCGCTGGTGCCCGTCCTGATCGCCGTGGGCATGGCCTCGCTGGTGGCCTACGTGTTCAGCCTGAAGCTGAGCCCGATGACCGCCGTGGGCGGCCCGCTCGTGATCGCGGTGTGCACCGAGTTCACGTCGCTGATCCTGTTGCGGTTCATCGAGGAACGGGCGCGCGGGCTGAGTCCGCAGGCGTCGGCCGACGTCACCGCGGCTCGCACCGGTCGGGCGTTCATCGTGTCGGCCATGACCGCGGTGACCGGCGTGGCGGTGATCGCCACGTCGTCGCTGCCCCTGCTGCGAGACTTCGGCCTCATCGTGGCCATGAACGTGGTGGTGGCCCTCGCCTCGGCGCTGATCATCCTGCCGCCGATCATGGTGTGGGCCGAGACGCGCGGCTGGGTGACCCGGCACCTCGTCGACCCTTCCCTGCTGGGTGACAAGACCCACGACGAGGCCACCCCCACCCCCGACCTCGCCACCTGAGTCTGGCCCGGGCCGCCTGACCCGGTGCCGAGCGATTCTGGGTAGAGAACTGGCTTGCCCGCAGCCAGATCCACACCCGAAATCCCCGCTCCGGGTTCTGGGTAGAGATCTGGCTCGCCCGCAGCCAGATCTCTACCCGAAACCTCGGGCGGGCCCGGGTGCCACCCGTCGACTGTCACCACCCCTGGGTGCACTACAGGGATGGACACCGCACGAAACATGCGAACACTGGCCGGAGGACAGCACGGGCTGCTCACCCGGGCGCAGCTGGCCGAGCTGGCGGTCACCCGGGCCGTGCGACGCCGGCTGGTCGACCGCGGTGATCTGGTCCCGGTCGGCCAGCAGGTCTTCCGCATCGGCGGCGTCCCGGCCAGCGAGCGCCAGGCGATCCTCGCCGCCTGCCTCGACGTCGGCGGCGTGGCCAGCCACCGAACGGCTGCGTGGCTCCACCGGCTGCTCACCGGGTTCGACCGCATGCGGGCGATCGAGGTCGTGGTCGAACGGCCGCGAGCCCACGCGACCACCGCGCTCGCCCAGGTCCACAGCACCACCTGGCTCCCGGCCGCCGACCTGGTGGTGGTCGACGGGATCCCGTGCCTCGGGGTGCCGCGCACCCTGCTGAGCCTGGCCGCGCTCGTGCCCCGCGAGCTGACGTTCGACCAGGTCAAGGGGGCCGTCGACCTTGGGGTGACCAGCGGCATCGCCCACGAGAAGTGGCTGTGGTGGCGGCTCGAGCGACTCCGGCGCAGCGGCCGCAACGGGGTGCGCGTCCTCGAGGCGATCCTGCTGGCCCGAGCTGCGGGCGAGATCACCGAGAGCTGGCTCGAGCGCGAGACGCTGCGCGTCATCATCGACGCCGGCCTCCCGGTCCCGGTGTGCCAGGCCCGCATCGAACGCCGGGGTTCGTTCGTCGGCCGGGTCGACTTCCTCTACGCCGACGCCCGCGTCGTCATCGAGGTCAGCGGCTACCGCTGGCACCGCACCAAGGCCCAAGCCACCGACGACGCCCAGCGCCGCCGGGCGCTCACCCTGGCCGGCTACACCGTGCTCGAGTACACCTTCGACGACGTGGTCAGCGCACCGCACGTCCTCGTCGCCGAGGTGACCGAGGCCCTGGGCCTCGCCCGTGCCGCCTGACCCGGTGCCGATTCTGGGTTGAGATCTGGCTCGCCCGCAGCCAGATCTCTACCCGGAATCCCGGCTCCAGGTTCTGGGTAGCGAACTGGCTCGCCCGCAGCCAGATCTCTACCCGAACTATCGGGCCGGCCCGG
>CAZIVZ010000159.1:0-7633 GCA_964542495.1 uncultured Aquihabitans sp. | reverse complement strand
GCCGCCGCCTCCGGCGATGCCGTCAACGGCCTCGGCACCCACTTCATGATGGACCTGGCCACCTACGCCTACGGCGGGGAGCTGGGCTACGACGGCATCGACTTCTACATCGCCGGCCGCGGCGGCGCCCTGGGCGACGTGCCCGCCGACGTGGTCACCGCGGCGTTCGTGTTCTTCGCCCCCGGCGCCGTGCGAGGCGCGTGGGAGCGCACCGCCGCGCTCCTGCCCCGGCTCGAGGTGGCCGCCGAGTTCGCCGGCGTCTGCCACCGGTGGGCCGAGGACCACATCCCCGACGACGTCGACGTCGACCTCCCGCGCCTGGCCGACCTCGCCGGGCGGCTGGTGGCCGGCGCGTCGGTGGCGGGCGCCCCGCTGTTCGCCGGCTGGCGGGCCCTGGCCGAGCCCCCGGCGGTGCGGCCCAAGGCGCTGGTGCTGCACCGCATGAACGCCCTGCGCGAGCTGCGCGGCGCCCGCCACGGCGCCGCCGTGCTCTGCCAGGGCATCGACCCGCACGCCGCCGTCGCCCGGCGCACGCCCTACATGCTCGGCGTCTTCGGCTGGGAGGAACCGCACCCCGACAAGGCCGACGTGCGCGAGGCCTGGGACGCCGCCCAGGAGGCCACCGAGCGGGCCCTCGCCCCGGTGTTCGCCGTGCTCGACGGTCACGAGCGGGCCGAGTTCGCCCGCGCCGCCAACGCCCTCCAGGCCGCCGTGACCCCGGGCTGACCGTCGTGGCGTCCACCCTCGTCGACATCCCCGCCGGCACCTTCTTGATGGGGGCCGACGACCACCAGGGCTACCCGGCCGACGGCGAGGGGCCGGTGCACGAGGTGGCGCTCGGCGCCTACCGCATAGACGCCGAGGCCGTGACCAACGAGCGCTTCGCCGAGTTCGTGGACGCCACCGGGTTCGTGACCGACGCCGAGCGCTTCGGCTGGTCGTTCGCCTTCGCCAGCCTCCTGCCCGACGACTTCCCCGACACCGCGGGGGTGGCCGCCGCCCCCTGGTGGCGCCAGGTGTTCGGGGCCGACTGGCGCCACCCCGAGGGCCCGCAATCCTCGGTGGACGACCGGGCGCGCCACCCCGTCGTCCACGTGTCGTGGCAGGACGCCGTCGCCTACTGCGCGTGGGCCGGCACCCGGCTGCCCACCGAGGCCGAATGGGAGCGCGCCGCGCGGGGCGGGTCCGAGCAGCAGCGGTTCCCGTGGGGCGACGAGCTCGAGCCGGGCGGCGAGCACCGCATGAACGTGTTCCAGGGCGAGTTCCCCGGCCACGACACCGGCGCCGACGGCTACCGCGGCACCGCCCCGGTGGACGCGTTCGAGCCCAACGGGCTCGGGCTGTGGAACGTCACCGGCAACGTGTGGGAGTGGTGCGCCGACTGGTTCGACCCCACCTGGTACCGCCGGTCCCCCCGGGAGGCGCCCACCGGGCCGGCGACCGGCCAGCTGCGGGTGATGCGCGGCGGCTCGTTCCTGTGCCACCACTCGTACTGCCGCCGCTACCGGGTGGCCGCCCGCTCCAGCAACGACCCCACCAGCAGCACCGCCAACCTCGGGTTCCGGGTGGCCGCCGACGCCTGAGCTCGTGACGAGGCGGGCTACGCCCGCCGGGCCCAGCGCTCGGCGTGCTCGAGGCGGCTGCGCAGCTGGGCCACGGTGGCCTCGGTGATGCGGCCGACACCCGACAGCCGGTTGAGCTCGCCGTTGACCTGGGCGTGGCTCTGCCCGGTGCGGCGCACCAGCAGCACCACCACCTCGGCGTTCTGCTCGCGCAGGCGCTTCTTCTCCTCCCGGCGGGTGCGGGCCGCGTCGCCCCCGTGGGAGATGCCGAGGTCGTCGAGCGAGCGACGGTCGCCGGCCAGTGGCGGAGGCGGTGCGAGGGCGAGGACGAGCGACGGGTCGTCGTCGAGGTCGAACGCGCCGTCGTCGTCCACGTCGTCGGCGTCCCAGCTGCCGTGGACCTGGTGGTCGGTGGCCACCGCCGACAGCGCGGCGAACAGCGAGAGCTGCTCCTCGGCTCCGGTGTCGAGCGCGGAGGGGTCTCGCTCGAAGCGCTCCTGCTCGCGCTTGCGCAGCGAGTGCCGCCGCTGGTCGGCGATCTGGAACGCACGGGCCCGCAGCCGGGGGTCGTCGGGGATGAACAGGTAGGCCTTCTGGTCCTTGACCCCGGGCGTCCAGCGCACGAAGCGCCCCACGGCCTGGCGGAAGAACAGCTCGGTGGTGGTGGTGGTGGCGTAGACGCCCACGCGCAGGCGCGGGATGTCCACGCCTTCGGACACCATGCGCACGGCCACGAGCCAGGGGTCGCTCCCGGCCGCGAAGGCGGCGATGCGCGCCGACGCATCGGCCTCGTCGGACAGCACCACGGTGGCCTGCTGGCCGAACCGGTCCCGCAGCAGGGCGACGATGCCCCGGGCGTGGTCCTGGTCGGTGGCGATCACCAGGCCACCGGCGTCGGGCTGGTCGGCCCGGAGCTGGTGGAGCTGGTCGACCGCCTGGCGCAGCACCGTGGGCAGCCACTCGCCCTCGAGCGACAGGGCCGTGCGGAGGCGCTGGCTCGAGCGGGCCTGGTCGAGCGCGTCGTCGAACGAGGCGGCGTTGAGCGACCCGTCGGGCGCCGTCCACTCCATGTGACCGTTGGTGCGGGGGAAGTAGACGGGGCGCACCACCCGGCGGTCGGCCAGGGCCTCGCCGTAGCCGTAGTCGAAGTCGGACTGGGCCTCGTCGAGCACGTAGCGCACGAAGGGGATGGCCCGGGTGTCGCTGCGAAACGGCGTGCCCGAGATGCACAACCGGCGGGCGGCGCCCTCGAAGGCCAGCCGGACCGACTCGCCCCACGCCCGGTCGTCGCCGGCGTGGTGGATCTCGTCGAAGATGACGAAGGCGTCGCGCGACACATCGGCGAGGACCGCCGCGCTCGACGCCACCTGCTGGTAGGTGGTGACGATGCCGTGCATGTCAGCGGGCAGGCGGCCGTCGGTGGCGGCCCAGGCCGGGTCGAGGTGCAGGGCGAACGCGGCGGCCGCCCGGGCCCACTGGACCTTGAGGTGGGCGGTGGGCGCCACCACCACGAGGCGGCGCCGGGGGTCCTCGGCGAGCACGTGGCGGGCGGCGGTGAGGGCGAAGGTGGTCTTGCCCGCACCCGGGGTGGCCACCGTGAGGAAGTCGGCCGAGTCCGAGGCCACGAACTTCTCCAGCGCCGTCTTCTGCCACGGTCGGAGGCGGATCGTCCGGGTCATGGGACCGTCGAGTCTGCCACGCCCACCCCCCTCCCCCCACCACCCCACCCCAGCGAATGTGGTGTGCGGGAACGACGTTTCTGCCGATTTCGCGCGTGAGGCTCAGCCGGCGGGAGTTGCGATTCAGGTGATGCGGACGCCCGTCCACCCGGCGAAGACCTCCGCCGCCTCGTCCCAGGTGGCACGCGGCTCGGACACCTCGGTGATCTGGCCGTCGACGCCGCGCGCCCACGACCCCGCCGTGGCCGACACGCCGTCGACGTGGGCCACGAGGTCCACCACCCGGCCGGGCCCGTGGAGGCGGGCGTAGCCGCGTGACGGCACCCCGGAGTGGGTGGCCGACACCGCGCAGAGCGCGCGCACGTCGCCCCGGTCGAGCGACAGCGCCAACGACCGGTAGGTGCACCCGTGCTCCCAGCGGGCCAGGTCGTCGACGTCGGCACCGGGCGGCACGTGGCCCCGAGCGATCGCGGCGAGCTTGGCCGTCGAGCCGGCGGGGATGCGCTCGGGCAGCCGGGCGGCCAGCGCTGCCACGCCGTCGGCCGGCGCCCAGTCGAGCGACGAGGCCCAGGTCGCCCGCCAGCCCCGCATCGATCCTCCACGGCCACTCGCTCACGGTCGAAGTCTCGCCGAGCGATCCCCGTCGCCCCAACGAACTTCACGCGCGAGAGCGACAGGAACGTCGTTCCTACACACCACATTCGCTTGGGTGGGGTGGGGCGGGTCAGGTGGACAGGAGATCGGCGGCGAGGCTGGCGATGGCGGTGTCGCGGCGGTTCTGGCGGATCAGGTGCTGGTCGAGGCCGGCGGTGAGGTAGGCCACGCTCAGGCCGGAGTCGGGGTCGGCGAAGGCCAGCTGGCCGCCGGCGCCGTTGTGGCCGAAGGCCCGCGCCGAGGCGGTGCGGCCGAACCCGCGACGGCCGGCGGCAGCGTCGTCGCCCTTCACCACCAGGCCGAGGGTGCGGTTCGCGGGGGCACCGAACAGGTCGGGCAGGGCGACGCGCACCTCGGCGGTGCCGGCCGCCAGGATCTCGGGCGACCACAGGTCCCCGGGATCGTGGAGGTACGCCTGGTACAGCCGGGCGATGTCGGCGGCGCGCATGATCCCGCCTCCGCCGGGCAGGCCCAGGGCCCGGGCGTCGGGGTCGTTGAGCGACAGGAGGGCGTTGAGCGCCACGTCCGGCGGCATCAGGGTGCTGATGTCGATCTCGATGCCGAAGGCCTCGAGCATCTCCGCCGGGGTGGGCGGCGCACCGATGCCCACGCAGTCGACGATCCCCTGCTGCTGGTCGTGGGGGATGGCCAGCAGGCGGGGCAGGCCCAGCGGGTCGGTGACGAGCTCGACGATGGCGTCGGCGTAGGGGAGGTCGGTGACCTCGGTGATGATCTCGGCGAGGACCCAGTGCCCGGCCGTGGGGTGGTACATGAACATGGACCCCGGATCGAGCGTGAGCCGCCACCGCTCGAACGCGGCCAGACGGCTGGCCCGGGTGCTCCACGCCGGGGGGCCGAGCGGGGCGTACGGGAAGCCCCCGGTGTGGGTGAGCAGCTGCTCCACCGTGACCACGTCCTTGCCGTTGGTGGCGAATCCCGGGAGGTACGACGCCACCGGCGCGGCCACGTCGACGTCACCCCGGTCGATCAACCGCCAGAACGCCCCGGCCACCAGTCCCTTCGTGGCGCTGAACACCACGAACCGGCTGTCGGCTGGCGCCCCGAACGTCTCGTCGAGGACCACCTCGCCCTCGTAGCCGATGGCGATCTGCACCGCCGGCGAGAGGCCCTCGTCGACGTCTCGCCGGACGCGGGCGAGGAGGCGCTCCACGTTGGCGGGAACGAGCGCCATCAGGGGGCCTCGATGTCGGCGCAGGCCTCGGGGCCGCCGATCACGCCGGTACGGAACGCCTTGACCCGGAGGAACCCCGGGCCCTGGCGCTGCCGATCGGACTCGGTGCGGAACGAGAGCAACACGGCCACTCCTTCGTCGAGGTCGCCCGGTGAGAGGGCGAGCACATAGGGGAGCTCCTCTTGGTCGAGCTCCTCGGGGAGCAGCGCCCCGGCCCAGGCCCCGGCGTAGCAGTCTCCCCAGAGGGTGGCCTGCACGTCGCTGTCGGGCGCGAGGTCCAGCTGGTCCTGCACCGCCAGCCCGTACTGGGTGCCGAAGAGCGTGCCCACGGCGAAGTCGCCGAACTGGTACGCCTGGGGCATGGTCTCCTCCTCGTCGAAGCCGACGTAGCGGTCCGGGACGCACAGGAAGAGCCGGTAGTCCTCCACCGGGGTGCCGTTGCAGTCCGGCGGGTCATCGGGCGAGAACCCGACGGCGTCCTCGAGCGGTTCCCACTCGGTGCCGTCGCTGATGGTCGGGAAGGCGTCGGCCCAGTAGGCCTCGAGCGACTCGAACGCGGCGGTGTCGATGCCTTGGACGGTCTCACCGTCGGCGCCGACGGTGGACTCGAACGGCATGTCGCCGCCGGCGAGCTCCTCGTCGTAGTCGCGGTAGGGGAACTGGTACGGCGTGGGATCGCCGTCGGTGAACTCGGCGCAGCGCGAGGCGCCGTCCTCGAAGCCCTCCTGGAAGGCCCCCACCCGGTCGAACCCCGACCCGTGGGCCATCGGGTCCTCGGCCACCAGCCCGGGCGCGTCACGGAGCGACAAGATGCCCGCCAGGGCGAGGTCGAGCTCCTCGGTGGTCAGCGAGAACCGGGTGTCCTCACCGGCGTCCACGTGGGCCACCCACGCCCCGGCGAAGCAGTCGGCCTGGAGCTCGAGGATGACCGTGGGCTCGTCGACCCCGGCCCGGGCCTGGATGGCGTGGCCCCACTCGTGCGCCAGCACCACGGCCACCGTGAAGTCGCCGTACTGCTCGGCCAGCTCGGGCATCAGGATCTCCTGGTCCCAGGCCACGGCGTCGTCGGGAGGGCAGTAGAACGCGTTGTTGAGCACCTGCTCGATGTCGCTCACCGCGCACGGGAGGGTGCGGGGATCGGTGGCCGAGTCGATGGCGAAGAACCCGCCTCCCACCGGTTCGTAGGGGTCGCCGTAGACCGCAGGGAACGCGTCGGCCCAGAACGACTCCAGGTCCTCGATGGCGTTGGCCGCCACCAGGTTCACGTCGGAGCCGTCGCTCCCGATCACCTCGACGTCGGCGGGCGGTGGTGCCGTGGTGGGCGGTGTGCTCGACGTGGTGGGGCCGATGTCGGAGCCGACGATGTCGGTGCTGGGCTGGTCCCGGCGCTGGCCCACCACCGCGGGGCCATCACCGGAGGCCTCGACCCCGCACGCCCCGAGCAGCGCCGTCACCGCCAAGGCTGCCGCAGCCGCGCGTCGGTGGATCGATGAGGTGCGCACCCACGCATTCCACCACGTCACGTCAGGCTCAGCTCGGGAAGGAGAGCACCACGGCCACGGTGCCGGGGGTGCGGCCGAGGCGGCGCTTGAGCCAGTTGCCGGCGTCGAGGGCGGTGTACTGGATGCCGTACTTGCGCCGCAGGGCACCGATCACGGCCTCGAAGTCGGCCGATCCCGGCTCGGCCACGGTGGCCGTCGCGGCCCGAGGCGATGTCCATCTCGGCACCGTAGCCACCGCCTTACGATGGACCCGATGACCGACGACACGGGCACGGCCACCACGGGCGGCCACGGCACCACGGCCGTGATCGCCGCCCTGCTGGCCAACCTGTCGATCGCGATCGCGAAGTTCGTGGCCTTCTCCGTCACGGGCTCGTCGTCGATGCTCGCCGAGGGCGTGCACTCGGTGGCCGACTCGGGCAACCAGGGCCTGCTGCTGCTCGGCGGCCGCCGGGCGCGCCGCTCCCCCGACGACGAGCACCCGTTCGGCTACGGCCGCGAGCGGTACTTCTGGGGCTTCGTGGTGGCCCTGGTGCTGTTCACCCTCGGCTCGATGTTCGCCATCTACGAGGGGCTCCACAAGATCGAGCACCCCGAGAAGATCACCAGCCCGGAGTGGGCGTTCGGTGTGCTGGCCTTCGCGATGCTCGCCGAGGGGTTCTCGCTGCGCACCGCGCTGAAGGAGGCCGAGGCGGTGAAGGGCGACGCCACCCACTGGCAGTTCATCCGCCGGGCCAAGAGCCCCGAGCTGCCGGTGGTGCTCCTCGAGGACTTCGGCGCCATGGTGGGCCTGGTCTTCGCCCTGGTGGGCGTGAGCCTGTCGGTGGTGCTCGACGATCCGGTCTGGGACGGCTACGGCACCCTCGCCATCGGCGTCCTGCTCGGCATCATCGCGGTGATCCTGGTGATCGAGATGAAGAGCCTGCTCATCGGCGAGTCGGCCCACCGCAAGGACCTCGAGGCCATCGCCGCCGCCGTGGAGGTGGAGCCCGACGTCATCCGCCTGATCCACCTGCGCGCCGAGCACATCGGGCCCGAGGAGCT
>CAZIVZ010000158.1:0-7636 GCA_964542495.1 uncultured Aquihabitans sp. | reverse complement strand
CGAGTACTCCCCCGACACGTGGTAGGCGGCCACCGGGAGGTCGTGCTCGGCGCGGACGCGGGCCAGGATGTCCAGGTAGGCCATGGCCGGCTTCACCATCACGATGTCGGCCCCCTCGGCCACGTCGAGGCGCACCTCCTCCAGCGCCTCGCGGGCGTTGCGGAAGTCCTGTTGGTACGCCTTGCGGTCCCCGCCGCCGGCGATCTCCACGTCGACTGCATCGCGGAACGGACCGTAGAGGCCCGATGCGTACTTGGCCGCGTAGGCGAGCACCCCGACGTCGACGAAGTCCTCCTCGTCGAGCGCGTCGCGGATGGCGGCCACCTGGCCGTCCATCATCCCCGAGGGCGCCACGAGGTCCACCCCGGCCTCGGCCTGGGCCACGGCGATCTCGGCGTAGCGGTCGAGCGTGGTGTCGTTGTCGACCAGGCCCTCGGGGGTGAGGAGCCCGCAGTGCCCGTGGTCGGTGTACTCGTCGAGGCAGAGGTCGGCCAGGAGCACGACGTCGTCGCCGTAGGTGTCACGGAGGTCCCGCAGGGCCACCTGGACGATGCCGTCGGGATCGCTCGCCCCGGAGCCCTCCGCATCCTTGCGTTCGGGCACGCCGAAGAGGATCACGGCGGGGACGCCCAGGTCGCGAAGCTCGCCCACCTCGGCGCGCAGCGAGGTGAGCGTGTGCTGCACCACGCCGGGGATGGAGGCGATGGGCTGGGGGTCGGCGATGCCCTCGCGCACGAACAGCGGGGCGATCAGGTCCGACGGGGTGAGGGTGGTCTCGGCCACCAGCCGGCGAAGGGCCGGCGTGCGACGGAGGCGGCGGAGGCGACGCTGCGGGAACACCGCCGCAGCCTACGGTCCGCCGGCGCCCAGGGCCGTGGGCTGGGTGTGTGTGCCGGCCGACGGCCCCATCACGCTTCTGAAGCCCACGGTGGTCAGATCTGACCACCGTGGGCCCCAGAACGGGTCCGCCACCTGTGCCAGTAGGCCACGCACCGCTGCGCGATAGGAGTGGAGGGATCGCGCGCCGGTGCCACCGGCTCGTGGTCACGGGCGGGTCGTGGCAGCGCTGCAGGTGGTAGACCGAGCCATGCAGGGAAGCTGTGGGCGGGAGGATCGGGTGGGCCTTGCTGGCCAGGCGATGACCGGGAACCGGGCCGGGATCACGCTCACCTACCGGCTGGCTTCTCGCCTGTTCCAGGCCTGCTCGCCTCTTGGCGGCGCACGGTCTCGCCGGTGGCGGGGCGTCCTGGTCGCGTCGGTGGCCGCCGACCTCGGCCTGGCTGCCTACCTCCGTCGGCCTGGGTCGCCGAGCACAGCGATCCGGACCGGGATCGACGCCGTCGACGGCTTCATCTGGGGCTTCTCCCCGGCGCGCTCGGCGGACGCCGCGGTGCTGACCGACGTCCCGTTGCTCACCGACCTGACCTACGGAGGTGGGCTGCGCGCCGTGGTCGGGCCCATGGCGTGCACCCTCACCGGGGTCACGGCGGGCCGGGTGGCGAGCGGGCGGCGGCCGTCGGCCAGCCCGCTGGTCTGGCAACTGCTCGGCGTGGCCGCCGGCGGGGGCCTCCGCCGCGAGGAGCTGCGCCACGAACGGCGGCTGGATGTGCTGCACCGGCGTCGGCTCGAGGCGCAACGGACCCGCGCCCGGTTGGCGGGGCAGTCCGACGTGGCGATCGGCGCGGACACCGTGGCCGACCTGCTCATCCGCACCATCCCGCTCATCGGTTCCCCTCGCGCCGACTCGGTGCTCCTCGAGCTCGCCTCGGCTTGGAAGGCCTCGCTGGCCGAAGCAGCGGGCCAGACGGCTGCGTACCTCGGCTCGGTGCTGCTCGGTTGGTCTCGAGCCACCAACCAGCACCCGGAGCTCGACGGCGTTGTCTCCTTCGCCGTCGAAGCCGGGGCAGGCACCGTGCTGCTCACCCCTGCGCAGGCCCGGTCCCTCACCGACCGTCTCGACGCGCTCGCCCTGTCGGGACCCGTCGCCGTCGGGATCGCGCCCGGCGGCAGGGCCCGGTTGCCTGGCGACGCGATCACCCTCACGATCGGTGACTGGGACGTCACCCTGCCCGCGGATCGAGGGGAGCCCGTTCGCCCCGTCGATCCCGGACCGATGGCCCTCGTGCTGGCGGCGGTGATCAGCTGCAACACGGCGACGCCGGCCTACGGGGGCGCTCCGGTGTGGAGCGTGGCCGTGCCGGCGGCGGCGACACTCGCGGTCGGGCGCTCGGTCGCGGCGCGCCTGGCTGCCGACCCGGAGTCCAAGGCGGCGACCTGGGCCGCCCTCGTGTTCGCCGCCGTGCACACCGAGCTGATGGGCCACGTGCTCCACCGGCACCGCGACCTCGCGGACGACGAGCACCGGGTGTACCCGATGCTCGGCGCGCTGACGGGGATCGCCGGCATCTCGCAGTTCAACTGGCACCGACTCTCGCCGTGGGACAGGACCCTGCTCGTCACCGGGGTCCTGGCGATCCTGGTGCGGGGCTGGCGCCTCGTACCCCCGCCCCGGAGCTTCGCCGCCGCCCTGGCCGACGGATCGTGGATCGTCTCGGCGGCGATCAACGGGCGCATCCTCCAGGCGCGCTTGGAGGCAGCGGCGCAGGACACCGCCGACGTCCTCGGCGCCGAATCGGCCGTTGCCACGGCAGCGGCCTACCAGGACGGCCGTCGCTTCGTGACCGCGTTCCTGCGGCGGGCGGTCGACGAGGCCCGAGCCCAGCTCGACGCCGACGCCGGCGCCGGCGCCGGCGTCATGGACGACGATCCCCGGATCGCCACCGAGGCACGCCGACGCCTGGACGAGGCGGAGTGGCGCCTGGACCAGATCGCCGGTGGCCTCCCGACCGAGGTTCGCTCCGCATGACCGACTCCGGTCCCGTGCGGGTGGCCGTCGTGGACGACGACGCCGTCACCCGGACCGGGACGACCGCCCTCCTCGCCACGTCGAGCCGGATCGAGGTGGTCCTCACCTGCAGCCACGCCGAGGCCTTCGGGATGATGCCGGACTGGCCGGATGTCGACGTCCTGATCGTGGACGCCGCCGACGACCGCGACCAGGTCGACCACTTCCCCGGGGCCCGGCTCGTCCAGAGGCTGCGGGGCCTCCCCCAGGGCCGAGACCTGACCGTCATCGTCATCACGGGTCACTTCCTCGACGACGCCCTCCGGCTGCGGATGAGGGAGGCACGCGCCGACTTCTTCTACAGCCGCCTCGACCTCCGGTCCGAGGACGCCCTGGTGCGGGCCGTCCTGAAGCCCGACGCGGCGCGACGCGTTCCCGCGGCGCGCGATCCGGAGACGCTGCGCCAGCTCGGCATCACCCCACGCAGCTCCCTGAGTCGCCTGATCGAACATGCCGAGGAAGCGGACCTGTCCGCCGTCCTCTCGGAGGACCGGTCAGCGGAGAACCTGCCGAGCAGCCGGTCGCGCTGGTGGACGCGGCTTCGCCACGATGCCGCTGCGGCTGGCGGGATCGGTGTCGTGAACGTGGACGGCACGCTTCCCCGCCGGGACCAGGCCACGCCCTCGCTGGCCCAGATCCGACGGGTCTACTCCTGGGCGACGCGGATCAAGGACCCTCGCTGAGCGGGCACGGAGCGAGCAGCGCGGCGAGGCGAGCGGGGTCGAGGTGGGTGAGGTCGGGCACCGAGTGGTGCGCGGCGCTGAGATCGGTGTGGCGGGTGATGTGGCTGGGCACGGCGACCACGGTGAGTCCGGCGGCGAGCGCGGCAGCGATGCCGGGGGCCGAATCCTCCAGGGCCACCGACCTGGCCGGGTCTGCCCCGATGTCGGCGCACGCCAGCCGGTAGGTGTCGGGCGCCGGCTTCGACCTGCCGTCGACGCGATCCACGCTGGCGATGGTGGCCACGTGATGCCGCAGGCCGAGGCGCACCAGGTGCCCCTCGATCCACCCCGCCGACGAGCTCGATGCCACGCCACACGCGATGCCGGCGCGGGCGAGCGAAGCGAGGAGCTCGGCAACGCCCGGCAGCGCCGGTTCGGTGTCGCGCCACGACCGGTCCTGCGCGGCGTAGGCCAGCTCGTACGCCGCCCGGTCGAGCTCGGCACCCACCGCCGCCTGGAGCGCGCGGAAGCTGTCATCCTCGCCGTGGCCGACCACCGTGGCCCAGGCCTCCACCGAGAGCCGGTGCCCCAACTGGGCCACCGCGGCGGCGCTGGCCCGGAAGATGGGCGTCTCGGAATCGATGATCAAGCCGTCGAAGTCGAAGACGACCGCGTCGAGCCTGGGTCTGATCGCCGTCACCGGGACACCCTGCCACGCGCCGGCACCGCGGCGAGACCGCTCAGGCCGGCCTCGCCCCGTGGCGGGTGACCGCGGTGGCCCCGGCGGCGATGCCGGCCGCGAGCGCTCCCTCCACCGACGCGCCCGACCGCTGGGCGTCGATCCACCCGGCGGCGAAGGCGTCCCCCGCTCCCGTAGGGTCGACCAGGTCGACCTCGAGGCCGCCGGCGCTCACCGTCTCGGTGCCGTCGGTCCACGTGGCCCCGGCCGACCCGTGCTTCACCACCACCGCGCCCACGTGGTGCAGCACGGTCCGCACACCGCCGAGGGCTTCGGCCTCCGCGTCGTTGGCGAAGAGGAGCGAGGCACCGCTGACCCAGGCCAGGAAGACGTCCGCGCCAACCGCGCCCAGCGGGGCAGCGCTCGCCGCATCGATGGAGACGATGCACCCGGCGGCGAGCACCGCGCTCAGTACGGCCTTGCCCGCGTTGCGCGAGCCCTCGCCCAGCAGCGTGTAGCCCGAGAGGTGCAACCAGCCGGGCAGCGGATCGAGGGCATCGACCACCGCGCCCATCGGGAGCCGGTCGTTGGCGCCCCGATCCGGCAACATGGTGCGCTCCCCGTCGGGACCCACCAGCACCACGCAGGCGCCCGTGGCGGCGTCGTCGAGCACCGGCCCGACGAAGCCCACCCCGGCGTCGGTGAGGTGCTGCCGAGCGCGGCGGCCGAGGTCGTCGTCACCCACGGCGGCCAGGAGCCGCACCGGCACCCCGAGCGACGCCAGCCAGGCGGCCGTGTTGGCCGCCGAGCCGCCACCGGACAACCGGATCCGCGCGGCCGTGTCGGATCCTGCGGCCAGCGGGTCGCGGTGCTCGGCCACGATGTCCACCAACAGGTCGCCGACCACGAGCACGCCGGGGTCGAGCGGCGCCGCGGCGGCTGGGGTCCGCTCCAACCCGCTCACCGGCGCGCGACGGCCACGGCGATTCGCGCCGCCAGGGTGGCGTTGCCGAGGATGATCTCCACGTTGGCGCGCAGGGTCTCGCCCCCGGTCGCCTCGTGGACGTGGGCCAGCAGGAACGGGGTGACGTCCTTGCCCCGGATGCCGGCCGCCTCGGCTGCGGCCAGGCCCTCGAGCAGGGCCCGATCGTGCAGCGCAGGGTCGACCTGGCGGTCGGACGCGAGAGGGTTGGCCACGAGGAGCGCGCTGGAGTCGGTGCCCAGGAGCCGGCGCGCCGCCATCACCGCCGCCACCTCCTCGGGGCTCTCCACCCGCCAGTCGAGGCGGTGGCCGGAGTCCGACAGGTAGAACCCGGGGAAGCGGTGGGTCCGGTAGCCGACCACCGCGACGTTCAGCGTCTCGAGCCGCTCCAGGGTGGCGGCGACGTCGAGGATCGACTTGACCCCGGCCGAGACCACGGTGACGCCGGTGCCGGCCAAGGCGGCGAGGTCGGCGGACTCGTCCCAGGTGGCACGCGCCTCGCGGTGGACCCCTCCCAGGCCGCCGGTGGCAAACACCTCGATGCCGGCCCGCGCGGCCACGTGGGCGGTGGACGCGACGGTGGTGGCGCCGTGGCCGCCGCGAGCCACCAGCACGGCCAGGTCCCGCAGGCTGACCTTGGTCACGGTGTCGGAGGTGGCGATGGTGCGCAGCTCGTCGGGCTCGAGGCCCACCCGCACCACGCCTTCGACCACGGCGATCGTGGCCGGCACCGCGCCCTCGGCCCGGACCGCCTGCTCGATCTCGCCGGCCACCTCGAGGTTCCGTGGCCGCGGCAGACCGTGGCTGATGATGGTGGACTCGAGGGCGACGACCGCCGATCCCCCGGCCAGGGCGTGGGCCACCTCGGGGGCCACGATCACCGCGGGAGGGCTTGGTAACGGGTCGGAAGCGGGCATCGGGCGAGTCTGGCAGGGCGCGAGCTCAGGCCGGGGCGGGCGGGCGGGACACCGCGAGGTGGTCGACGACCGCGGCGACCAAGCCGTCGATGGTGTGCTCGGCCGCCTCCACCTGCACCGCGTGCCCGTGCCGGCGGAGGGTGGCCGACGTGACGGGCCCGATCGACGCCACCACCGGGGGCAGCGGCCGGTCGCCCAGGGCGTGGAGGAGGTGGTCGACGGTGGACGACGAGGTGAAGGTCACGACGTCGGCCGCGCTCACCCGGGCCAGGGTCTCGGCGTCGGGTGCCACGGCGACGGTGCGGTAGGCCTCCACCACCTCCACGGTCCACCCGGCCTCGGCCAGGCCCGTCGCCAGGACGTCGCGCGCGGCCGCGGCCTGGGCGAGCAGCACCCGGCCGCCGCCGGGGGGCGGGGCCGGGAAGGCGGCGAGCAGACCCTCGGCCACGAAGCGATCGGGCACGAGGTCGGCCACCACCCGGCGCACCGCCAGGGCATCGGCCGTGGCCGACCCGACGGCGGCCACCTTCACGCCCGCCAGGGCCCGGGCGTCGGGCACGTGGGGGTCGAACGTGGCGGCCACCCCGTTGGACGACGTGAGCACCAGCCAGTCGAACTCGCCGACCCGGGCGACGGCGGCGGCCAGGGCGGCGCCACCGTCGGCCGCGGGCGCTATGGCGATGGTGGGCGCTTCGACCACGTCGGCTCCCAGCTCGCGCAACCGCCCGGCCAGCTCCGACGCCTGTGCCCTCGCCCGGGTGACCACCACGCGCCGGCCGGCCAGGGGACGACCCTCGAACCAGTCGAGGTGCTCGGCCGCCACGTCGCCCACCACGATCACCGACGGCGCACGGAGCGGGTGGTCGCCGAGGGTGGCGAGGGTGGCCCTGGTGGTGTGCTGCTCGGGGCGGGTGCCCCAGCGCACGGCGGCGGCCGGGGTGTCGGGGGCCAGGCCGGCGGCCAGCAGCCGGGCCGCGATGGTGGGCCACCTGCCCACCCCCATGAGGATCACCAGCGTGCCGCCCACGTGCGCCAGCGCGTCCCAGTCGACCGACCCGTCTCCGCTCGACGGGTCCTCGTGCCCGGTGACCACGGTGAAGGAGGTGGACGAGAACCGCTGGGTGACGGGGATGCCGGCCGACGCGGGGACGGCGAGCGCGGCCGTGATCCCGGGCACCACCTCGTAGGGCACCCCGGCATCGGCCAAGGCACGGGCCTCCTCGCTGCCCCGAGCGAAGACGAACGGGTCACCGCCCTTGAGGCGCACCACGGTCTGGCCCTGTCGGCCTCGGTCCACCAGGAGCCGGTCGATGTCGGACTGGACCATGCGGTGGTGGGCGGGCGCCTTGCCGACGTCGATGCGCTCGGCGTGCGCCGGCGCCAGGTCGAGCAGCTCGGCAGCCGACAAGCGGTCGTGCACCACCACGTCGGCCCGGGCCAGCAGCTCGGCCCCCCGGCGGGTGAGCAGCCCAGGGTCTCCGGGGCCAGCCC
>CAZIVZ010000157.1:0-7656 GCA_964542495.1 uncultured Aquihabitans sp. | reverse complement strand
CCGGCGCACCCCTGACGAACTGAGGAACGACGTGGTCCGCCTCCTCGACGCACTCGAGACCCGCCGGCAGACGGCGCAGCAGACCCCATGAACCCCGTCGCCCGCGCCCTGCGTTGGATCATCCTCACCTACCAGCAGCTGCGAGCGGGTCGCCCGTCGCCTTGCCGCTACCAGCCCACCTGTTCCTCGTATGCCCTCGAGGCGGTGGAGGTCCACGGTGCCAGGCGGGGCTCGTGGCTCGCGGTCCGCCGGCTGTGCCGCTGCCATCCCTGGGGTGGCCATGGGTGGGACCCCGTTCCCCTGCCCGAGCCCGCTGCCGACCCCGGCTCTGACAACCTCTGCGATCGGACGGTTCCCTGATGTACACCCTCATCGCCAAACCGCTCGAGTTCTTCTACGAGATCTGGCCCAACTACGCCGGCGCCATCTCGCTGCTGACGCTCAGCATCATGATCCTCCTGCTCCCGCTGACCCTCAAGGGGACGCGGTCCATGCTGGCGATGCAGCGTCTGCAGCCCGAACTCAAGAAGCTCCAGAACAAGCACCGCGACGATCGGCAGAAGCTGAACGAAGAGGTGATGAAGTTCTACAAGGAGAACAACATCAACCCCATGTCGGGGTGCCTGCCGTTGCTGTTGCAGATGCCGGTGTTCTTCGTCCTCTACCGCACGCTCTTCCAGCTTCTCAACCGGGCTCCGTACGGCCAGGACATGGGCCGGGCGGTGGCCCGTTCGGTCAACGGCGTCGAGGGCGGGGTGTTCCACCAGTTCGGGTTCTTCCAGCCCAAGCACCTCGACACCGGCTCGTCGCTCTACCAGGACCTCAGCCACACCAGCCAGATGAAGTCCTTCGGCATCAACCTGGCCGAGTCGGCCCAGCAGGCCTTCGGCAACGGGTTCGTGAAGGCCATCCCCTTCATCCTCTTGGTGCTGGGCGTGACCGCCAGCAGCTACTACCAGCAGCGCCAGATCGCGGGTCGCAACCCCCAGGCGGCAGCGGTCAACCCGCAACAGCAGATGCTCATGAAGATCATGCCGCTGTTCTTCGCCTTCATCTCGCTCACGCTCCCCGCCGGCATCGTCGTGTACTTCCTCGTGTCCAACCTGTTCCGCATCGGACAGCAGGCGTTCATCACCCGCACGATGTATTCGAACGTCGACGGCGCCCTCACCACCACCGGCAAGGAAGTTGACACTTCGTCAACACAGGCCCAGCCGGGCATGTGGGAATCCATCAAGCAGGCGGGGCTCCCCAACCCCAAGCGTGCTCGCGACGAGGTCCGCGCTGGCAAGGCGTCCCCGTCGGCATCGAGCAACGGCGGCACCTCCAAGGCGACGTCCTCGAGGGGCAAGGCCAAGCCGGCCCCATCGGAGGGCGGCGCCACCACCAAGCCGACCGCGCCCTCACGCACGGCCAGCGGCCCCAGTCGCACGGCCCCGCAGAGCAGCAACCGGTCGAAAGCCAAGAAGAAGAGGAAGTGATCAACCGTGCAGTGGGTTGAGACTACGGGCAGCACCGTGGAAGAAGCCAAGGAAGCCGCGCTGGATCAGCTCGGCATCGACAGCTCCGAAGCCGAGTTCGAGATCCTCGAGGAGCCCAAGACCGGCCTCTTCGGTCGGATCCGGGGCACCGCTCGCGTGCGGGCACGCGTCGTGCCCAAGTCGCCGCGCCCCAAGCAGGAACGCCGCCCGCGCAAGGCGCGCACCAAGTCCGAAGGTCCCAAGGCACCGAAGGCCAAGGCGGCCAACGCCGATGCCAGCGACACCGCTCCCCCGGCGGCGTCTTCCGAGCCAGCCGCCGCTACCAGTGATTCGCCGTCGTCCTCCGGACGGCGGAGCTCCCGGGGCCGTGGCCCCCGATCCGGTGGCCGAGCCACCGACAACCAGGAAGGCAACGAGATGAGCGACGACGTGGTCTCGGTCGACGAACAGGCCGACATCATCAGCGAGTTCCTCGAGGGCCTCCTCGGGTCGCTCGACATCGACGGCGAGATCAAGCGGGTGAAGGTCGACGACGACACCGTCGAGCTCGGCGTCGAGGGCGGGTCCGACCTGGGCCTGCTCATCGGGCCCAAGGGCCAGACGCTCACGGCTGTCCACGAGCTGTCCCGGACGGTGCTCCAGCGCCGAGCCACCGGTCGTCACGACGGCCGGGTGCGCATCGACATCGGCGGCTACCGCCAGCGGCGCCAGGAGGCACTGGCTCGCTTCGTGCGCCAGCAGGCCGAGGAGGTCGTGGCCCAAGGGGTGTCCCGATCGTTGGAGCCGATGAACGCCGTCGACCGCAAGGTGGTCCACGACACGATCAACGAGATCGAGGGCGTGAGCACCCTCTCGGAGGGGATCGACCCCAACCGCCGCGTGGTGATCGTGGTCGAGGGCTCCGAGGGTTGACCCCCACGCTGATCGGCCTGCTCGAGCGGAGCCGGCAGCTCGGCTTCCTCGGACCGGGTCCGGTCGAGGCTCACATCCCCCACGCGCTGGCGTTCGCCAGCGGATCGCATCCTGACCCCGCCCGTGCCCTCGACCTGGGTGCGGGCGGTGGTCTTCCCGGGCTGGTGCTGGCGGCATCGGTGTGGCCGACCACGGACTGGACGTTCGTCGACGCCAACCTGCGGCGCACCGAGTTCCTGCGCACTGCGGTGGCGGTTCTCGATCTCGGTGATCGCGTCGAGGTGATCACCGCTCGCGCCGAGGAGGTCGGGCGGGACCGAGCGCATCGTGGGACCTACCAGCTGGTGGTGGCCAGGAGCTTCGCCTCGCCTGCGGTCACCGTGGAGTGTGCCGCTCCCCTCCTCGAGGTTGGTGGTCGGCTCGTGGTCAGTGAGCCTCCCGAGGTCGACCTGTCGAGCCGGTGGCCCGCCGCTCCGTTGGCCGCGCTCGGCTTTCAGGGACCTGAGGGCCGCACTGTGGACCTCCCCGGTGGTGCCGTTGTACACCTCGCGGTGCTGGAGCTGGTGGAACCGGCCCCGACCCGACTACCCCGCCGGGTGGGCGTCCCGGCCAAGCGACCGCTGTTCTGACCGCCCCGGGACCCCGTGGACGAGTCCGGCACGGCTGGCACGAGAGATGTTTCACGTGGAACATCTCTCGGAGATCCAGACGGGTTGCGTTCGCCGGCTTCGCCCTTGCTGGAAGCCGTGGTCTGACCTGGCATCGGAGCCAGCAGCTCGGCACGAGCGGCGCGGTCACGTGGCCTGCTCGGAGGCCGCTCCCTTCCGATGACGAGACACGCGTCGGGGGGCTGTGGGAACGGCGTGGACGGTTCGACGTGCCGGGCCACGATGCGTTCGTCGGATGGCCGCGCCCGAAGACGGTGCT
Source organism: uncultured Aquihabitans sp. (assembly GCA_964542495.1). Taxonomy (GTDB): domain Bacteria; phylum Actinomycetota; class Acidimicrobiia; order Acidimicrobiales; family Iamiaceae; genus Aquihabitans. Next base: position 4,336 of record CAZIVZ010000157.1, on the reverse strand, counting down.
CGGCGCTCCTCGGATGAGATCCCCTCCCCGTGGACCCGGCGAAGCAAGGAGTGCGTGGGTGGGACGCGAGCCTGTCATCGACCCCCGGCGAGCCGACCCCGCCAACGGTGGCGGCAGGTGTGCGCGTTCGATGTTGTGTGGTGACCCTGAGCACGCGCACCTTGGGGTGGGTGGCCGGGGTGGATGGCGTCTAGGGGTGGGCACAGCCAGCGTGGGTGGCGAGCCTGGTCCTCCCCGCGCCCGAGGCACCGGTTGAGGGGAGGAGGGCCGCCGAGCAGCGAGTCGTCCGCTCTGGCGACGATCCGGTCGAACTGGCAGGGGGTCCGACGTGGGTCGGTTGGCGGTCGCGGACGGGCCTCGCTTGCCGTCGGCGGCTCGCGGGGCGGCAATCGAATGGGCCGGGTTCGCCCCCGGCGGGGAACAGGCGGACCCTGCGGTCGCGTGGCTCGAACGTCCACTGCTGCGCCGCCCTCGCAACCGCGCGATCGAGCGGCGAGGCGAAGGCCGTGCTCCCCCACGGGGCCACGACGCACTTGGCGGCGGTTGCCTGGGACAGCGCCTTCAGCCCACACCGCCAGACGGCGTCTCGTCCCGTGCGAGCTCCAGCCAACAGGGCTCGTGCCGCTGCCGAGCCCTGGGTCAGCAGCCGCCGCCGGTCTCCCCGGCCGGTGCTGGGTGGGAGATCCGGTGGACCAGAGGGGTAGACGGCATCTGGCGCATCATGCTGAAGGCTGGAGCGGACGCCCGACTGGGTCTTGGTGGTGCGGATCGCCGGCACACCGATCAGGCGAAACGGACCCGACAGCCGCGTGGGGGAGTGGGGAGCGCGCAGACATCCCCCGGATGGAGCCGAGTTGCCCCTAGGGTTACCTGGCACGCGTCACCGGATCCAGGGGGCGGTCCCGCGTGTTTCACGTGAAACAGCGTGTCCGATCAGGGTGCTTGACCCGACCCTGGCGGGCAGGAAGGATGGTCAGGTGACCGACGTCCCAGCACCCGCCGGTGAGTTGGAGCAACGCGGCAATGCCATCTTCGCCCGGCTTCGGGAGGAGCCGGAGGTCGTGAGCCAGGAGCCCGAGGCGGCACCGTCTGCCGCCGCGGCGTCGCCGACCGACCCGACCTCCCCGGAGGTCGACGGGCCGGGTCTGGACCCCGACCTCGCGGGTCCGGCGGCCCACGCCCCGGAGGCGGAGCTTGCCCGCACCCCCCCCGGACTCGACTCCTACGAGGCGTCCATGGACGCGGGGGCGACCTCGCCACCTCCGGAGGACACTCCAGGAGGCGACTGCCCGGGCGCTCCGCCTGTCGGGTACCCAGCCGCTCCCGTGGTCGAGGAGGCCTCGCGGACCGACCCGCCGGTTGTCGTGGACGGTCCGCGGTCGACACCGGTGGTGGAGGAGCGTCGCTCTCGTCCGATCCCGCCGCTGCCGCGCATCATCGCCATCGCCAATCAGAAGGGTGGCGTGGGGAAGACCACCACCACGGTGAACCTCGGCGCCTGCCTCGCCGACATCGGTTACCGGGTCCTCGTCGTCGACCTTGATCCACAGGGAAACGCCAGCACCGGTCTGGGGATCAACATTCGGGGGCTCCAGTCCTCGATGTACGACGTCATGCTCAGCGACGTGCCCATCGAGGACTGCGTAGAGGCCTCCTCGGTGCGGAACCTGTTCGTCGCTCCTGCGAGCTTGGACCTCGCCGGTGCCGAGATCGAGTTGGTCCCGGCCTTCAGTCGGGAGCTCCGACTCAAGCAGGCGCTTCACGAGGTGCGCGAGGACTACGACTACGTCCTCATCGACTGCCCTCCCTCGCTAGGCCTGCTCACCATCAACGGGATGGCGGCCGCCAGCGAGGTCCTGGTCCCCATCCAGTGCGAGTACTACGCGCTGGAGGGACTTGGGCAGCTCCTGCGAAACGTTGGCCTGGTCCAGAAGAATCTGAACCCCACCCTGGAGGTGAGCACCATCGTGTTGGTCATGTACGACGCCCGAACGAAGCTGTCCGACCAAGTGGCCACCGAGGTGCGAGACCACTTCGGTGAGAAGGTCTGCCGGATCGTGATCCCCCGCACGGTCCGTTTGTCGGAGGCACCGTCGTTCGGCCAGCCGATCATCGCGTTCGATCCCACCTCTCGCGGGGCGGTGGCCTACCGCGAACTGGCCAAGGAGGTCAGCGGTGGCCCGGCGTAGCGGGCTGGGCAAGGGGCTCGGTGCCCTCATCCCGAGCGAAGTGGCGGGCGCCGATCAGGACGCCGCGCTGCGCGAGATCCCCGTCAGCCAGATCGAACCGAACCCCAACCAGCCTCGTGGGCATTTCGACGAGGAGGCCTTGGTGGCCCTCACGGCGTCGGTGACGGAGCTCGGTGTGCTCCAGCCGGTGCTGGTCCGCCCGGTGGGGCAGGACCGCTATGAGCTGATCGCTGGGGAGCGCCGATGGCGGGCCGCGAAGCGGGCCGGCCTGCAGGCGATGCCCGCAGTGGTCCGTCGGATCGACGACACCGCCTCGCTCGAGCAGGCGGTGGTGGAGAACCTCCATCGTCAGGACCTCAACGCGCTGGAGGAGGCAGGTGCGTATCGACAGCTGATCGACGACTTCCACTTGTCGCACGACGACGTCGCTCGCCGGGTGGGCAGGAGCCGTTCCGCCATCACGAACACGATCCGGCTGCTCCAACTCCCCGCTGGCATCCAGAAGCTGGTTGCCGAGGGGCAGCTGGCGGCTGGGCATGCTCGCGCCCTACTCGGCACACCCGATCGTGCCTTCCAGGAGGCGCTGGCTCGCCGAGCCGTCGCCGAACAACTCTCGGTGCGCGAGGTCGAGGACGCGGTCCGGGCTCGCAGCGGCGGGTCACCCGAGCCCGAGGTCGAGGCACCCCCGACAGCGTCGGGGGGTCGGCCGACGCCGGCATCGGCGTCACGACGCCTCCGCCCGCCGGGCCTGCTCGAGCTCGAGGAGCTGTTGTCAGATCGGCTCGACACTCGGGTCAAGGTCGCCATGGGCGCCAAGCGTGGCAAGGTCACGATCGAGTTCGCGTCCCTCGAGGACCTCGAGCGGATCTATCGGGCCATGACCACCCCGCCCAACGCAGACTGACCCTCACGCGAGGTCGAGGCTGCCGCTCGGCAGCGTGACACGGTGAACCATCGATCAGGGACAACGGTCATCTTCGATCTCGTCCACCGGTCTATCCACAGGATGTGAATAAGGCTGTGACCAACCGTCTTCCTCACGCGCGGGGTCAGATGTCACAGCAATAGCTCGCACCTGCTCTGACAGAGCGTCAATAAGGGTGGATCAGTTGTGCCCTGGGTGTGTTGCCGGGCATCAGCGATCCGGACGCGAAGACGGGGCCGGACCGAATGGTCCGACCCCGCCCGGGATCCATCACCGACCCTCCCGGGGGGAGGGGGGAGGGAAGCGATGGGTCAGAGGAAGTCGTCGAGCTTCTGCAGCAGGCCGGCCTTGCCCGAGGCACCCTGGAACCGGTGCGCCGGCTGGCCGTCCTTGAACACGATGAGCGTGGGGATGCTCATGATGTCGAACTGGCGGGCCAGGTCAGGGTTCTCGTCGACGTTCACCTTGGCCACGCTGATCTTGTCGGCGTGCTCACCGGCGACCTCGTCCAGGATGGGAGCCAGCATCTTGCACGGCCCGCACCACTCGGCCCAGAAGTCGACGACGACAGGCTTGTCCGCCGTGGCGATCTGCTCGGCGAAGTTCGATTGGGTGAGGGTGCTGATGGCGTCTGCCATGGGTTCTCCTTGGTACGGGCTCGGTGGGTTACAACGTCGAACGGGCTCGGGCGATTCCCGACGGGCCCGGCCGTCAGCCGTGGACGTTGGCCTCGAGCCAGCGCTCGGCATCGATCGCGGCCGAACAGCCGGAGCCGGCCGCGGTGATGGCCTGGCGGTACGTGTGGTCCTGGACGTCGCCGCAGGCGAAGACGCCGGCGATGTTGGTGGCGGTGGCCTGGTCGCCTGAGCCGGTGATCAGGTACCCGCTGTCCGCCATCGCCAGCTGGCCGGCGAACAGGTCGGTGTTGGGGCGGTGGCCGATGGCCACGAACAGGCCGCTCACGTCGAGGTCGGCCCGCTCACCGGTCAGGGTGTCTTCGACCACGATGCCGGCGAGCTTGGTGTCGCCTTTGATCTCCACCACCCGGCTGTTCCAGCGGAGCTCGATCTTGGGGTTGTTGAGGGCCCGGTCCTGCATGATCTTGGAGGCTCGGAGCTCATCACGACGGTGGATGAGGATCACCTTGTCGGCGAACTTCGTGAGGAACGTGGCTTCCTCGACGGCCGAATCGCCGCCTCCGACCACGGCGATCTCGTGGCCC
>CAZIVZ010000156.1:3555-7664 GCA_964542495.1 uncultured Aquihabitans sp. | reverse complement strand
GAAGGGGGCGGAGCGGGAGGCGGCGGGCGAGGCGGTGAACCCGCCCGACGCCAGCTCGATCAAGGTGTTCGGCACCGAGTTCTTCACCGACGCGTACCGCCTGCTCGGCGAGGTGGTCGGCCAGAGCGCCGTGCTGGCCCACGGCTCGCCCGCCGCGGCGCTGAACGCCCGCCTCAACCGTGGCGCGCAGGGCACGCTCATCCTCACCTTCGGCGGTGGGGTCAACGAGATCCAGCGCGATCTCATCGCCATGTTCGGACTCGGCATGCCCCGCATGCCGCGCATGTAGGGACGTCAGCACCATGGACTTCGCACTCTCCGACGAGCAAGCCGCCATCGCCGACCTGGCCGGACGCATCCTGAGCGAGCAGCTCACCGTGGAGCGCCTCCACGAGATCGAGCAGGACGACGACTGGTTCGCGCGCGATACCTGGGCCGAGCTGGCCAAAGCCGACCTGCTCGGCATCGCCGTGCCCGAGGCCCACGGCGGCGGGGGCTACGGCCTGTTCGAGCTGGCCCTGATCCTCGAGCAGGTGGGTCGCACGGTGGCGCCGCTCCCGCTGCTGCCCACGCTGGTCCTGGGCGCGCTGCCGGTGGCGGCGTTCGGCACCGCCGAGCAGCAGGCCGCCCTCCTGCCCGGGGTGGTGGCGGGCGACGTGATCCTCACCGCCGCGCTGGGCGAGGGGGGAGACGGCCTCCCGCCGGCCGTGCCGGCCACGGTGGCAACGCCCGCCGGCGACGGCTGGCTGATCACCGGGGTGAAGCCCCTGGTGCCGGTTGCGCACCTGGCGCACCGGATCCTGGTGCCCGCCCGCACCGGCGACGGGACCTCCACGGTGTTCCTGGTCGACCCCTCGGCGGCCGGGGTCAGCCTCGAGCGCAACCGGTCGGCCAACCTCGAGCCGCTGTCCACGATCTCCCTCGACGGCGTCCGGGTCGGAGCCGGCGACGTGCTCGGCCCGGTCGACGGTGGCGCCGAGGTGGTGGCCTGGACCACCGACCGCGGCGTGGCCGCCTACTGCTCGGTGCAGGCCGGCGTGTGCGAGACCGCCACGCGCCTCACCGCCACCTACACCAGCGAGCGGCGCCAGTTCGAGACGCCCATCGCCACCTTCCAGGCCGTGGCCCACCGGGCCGCCGACGCCTACAGCGACACCGAGGCCGTGCGCCTCACCTCCCGCCAAGCCGCCTGGCGGCTCGCCGAGGGCGTGTCGGCCGCCGAGGAACTGGCCATCGCCAAGTTCTGGGCCGCCGAGGGTGCGCACCGCGTGGTGCACGCCGCCCAGCACCTCCACGGCGGCATCGGCGTCGACACCGACTACCCGGTCCACCGAGCGTTCCGCTGGGCCAAGCACGTCGAGCTGAGCCTGGGCGGGGGCACCGCCCACCTCCGGCGCCTCGGCGCACTGCTCGCCGCGCCGTAGCGGCGCTACCATCCGGCGGCTGATCGAAGGGGACATCCTGTGAAGACCCGAGCCACCGCGCTGCTCTGCGCCCTCGCCCTCGTGCTCGCCGCGTGCGGCAGCCGGCTGAGCGACGACGATCTGGCCAGCGGCGCCGGAACCGGAGGGGGCGCCGCCACCACCACGCCGGCCGGCACCGGCGCGTCGGGCGCCGGGATCACCGAGGGCCCCGAGGACAGCGGCCCCAAGGTGGGCACCTTGCCCGTGCCGTGCGGCGAATCCGAGGACGGCGCGCCGGCCGAGCCCACCGACGCCGACCCCGGCGTGAGCACCGACACCATCAAGATCGCCGTGATCTCCGATCGGGCCGCGGTGGTGAAGGTGCCCACCGCCAGCATCGAGGAGTCCATGCAGGCCTTCGTCGACTTCTGCAACGGCTTCGGGGGCATCAACGGGCGCACGCTCGAGCTCACCAAGATCGACTCCAAGCTCTTCAGCCACCTCGAGGCCACCAAGGAGGCGTGTGACGCCGGGGTGTTCGCCATCGTCGGGTCGGGCTCGGTGACCGACAACCAGGGCGCCCAGCAGATGGTCGACTGCGGGTTGATCGAGGTGCCGGCCTACACCGTCACCGCGGCCAAGGGCCTGAGCGAGCGACTGGTGGCCCCGCTGCCCAACCCCACCGACTTCTTCAACGTGGGACCGGCGCGCTTCGTCAAGGCCGACCACCCCGACGCCGTGAAGAAGGCGGCCATCATCCACGGCAAGATCGACGCCGTCACCGTGCAGGCCAAGCGGGTCAAGAAGGCCTACGAGGCCCAGGGCTTCACCTTCGTCTACGACAAGCAGACCGAGGTGGTGCAGGAGAACTACGTGGCCGAGGCCAAGGCCATGAAGGACGCCGGCGTGGAGTACTTCACCATGGTCTCCTCCACCCAGGAGACCGTGAAGATGCTCCACGACATGAAGACCCAGGGCTTCGAGCCCGAGGTCATCGACCTGGGCCAGCAGTTCTACGACCCGGAGATGCTGGCCGAGCCCGGGGCGGAGGGGGCCCTGGTGCAGCTCAACACGGTGCCGTTCGAGGAGGAGGCCGACTCCGCCGCGCTCCAGGCGTACCTGGCCGCCTACGACGCCGTCGACTCGAAGGGCAAGCCCGAGCCCACCTCGCTCGGTGTGCAGGCCTTCTCCGCCGGCCTGTTGTTCGCCACCGCCACCAAGGCTGTCGGCGACGACCTCACCCGGGCCAACGTGCTGGCCGAGCTGAAGAAGGTGAAGGAGTGGGACGGTGGCGGGCTCCACTTCACCTCCAACCCGGGCGACAACCACGTGGCCACCTGCTTCATGTACGCCCGGGTCGAGAAGGGGAAGTTCGTGCGGTTCTCGCCCGAGAAGACCGCCACGTGGACCTGCGACGAGGACTACGCCTTCGACCTGGAAGACGACTACGGCGGCGGCGCCAAGGCCGGGTCGTGACGCCCGACCCCGCGCCGCGCGTCCGGCGCGCACCGTGAACGACCTCCTCAGCCTCCTCGTCCTCGGGCTGGCCAGCGCGGCGATCTACGCCGTGGCCGCGTCGGGCCTGGTGGTCACCTACACCACGTCGGGCATCTTCAACTTCGCCCACGGCGCCGTGGCCATGGTCTCGGCGTTCGTCTACTGGCAGCTGAGCTCGCCCGACGCGTGGGGGCTCCCCGTCCCGCTGGCACTTGCGCTCACGCTGTTCGGCTTCGCCCCCGGTCTGGGCTGGGGCATCGACCGGCTGCTCATGCGGCGCCTCCACGACGCGTCGCCGATGATCCGCATCGTGGTGCCCATCGGCCTGCTCGTGGCGCTGATCCAGATCGCCACGGTGATCTGGCCCCCAGGGGAGCTCACCGCCAGCGTGCCGCTCTTCTTCGCCGGGCGGTCGGTGGAGCTCGGCGGGGTGGTGGTCGAGTACCACCAGCTCGTGGTGTTCGCCGCCGCCATCGTCGTGGCCGCCGGGCTGCGGATCCTCCTCTACGGCACCCGGATCGGGGTGGCCATGCGCGCCGTGGTGGACAGCCGTGAGCTCGCCGCGCTCAACGGGGTGGCCCCGGACCGGGTGTCGGGCCTGGCCTGGGCGCTGGGCTGCAGCCTGGCGGCGCTGGCGGGCATCTTGGTGGCGCCCATCTTGAAGCTCGACCAGACCCAGCTCACGCTGCTGGTGATCAACGCCTACGCGGTGGCGATGGTGGGCCGGCTGCGCAGCCTGCCGATGGCGGCGGTGGGGGCGGTGATCCTGGGGCTCGCCCGCGAGGCGGCGAGCCGCTACGACGAGTCGCTGCCGTTCTGGATCACCAAGGACACCGTGCCGGCGCTCATGTTGTTCGTGGTGCTGCTGGTCGTCCCCCAGGAGAAGGCCACGGTCTTTCGCGACCAGCCCGACCGCAGCTCGGTGCCCGACACGTCGTGGCGCACGGTCCTGCTCGGGTCGCTCGCCCTCGTGGCGGTGGCGTTCGTGCTCCCGTCGGTGCTCGAGGGCCGCACGCTCGACGCCGTCGGGTACGGGCTGGCGCTGTCGATCGTGGCGCTGTCGCTCGTGCCCCTCACGGGGTTCGCCGGCCAGATCAGCCTGGCGCCGCTCGCCTTCGCCGGCATCGGCGCCGTGGTCATGCACCGGTGGGGGAGCGACGGCAACCCGCTCGCCCTCGGGGCGGTGGTGCTCGTGTGCGCGGTGGTGGG
>CAZIVZ010000156.1:0-3455 GCA_964542495.1 uncultured Aquihabitans sp. | reverse complement strand
CTGGCCAACCTCATGACCGTGCTGCCCGGCCTCGCCGGCATCAGCCTGGCCGCCAACCCCGACGGCGCGGTGGCCCAGGCGGTGGCCCAGGTGCGCGCGACGGTCGAGCGCCTCCGCGGCCACGGGCCGCCGAAGCAGAGCGCGGTCGCCCGCGCCCTCGGCCTGCTGGCACCCCCGCCGCCGGTGTCGGTCCCCGAGCGCATCCCGGTCGGGGCCTCGGCGGCAGGGCTCGACGTGGCCGCGCTCGACGACGAGACGGGCCTGTCGTGGGGGCGGTGCCGTGCCGATCCTTGAGACCTCCGAGATCTCGGTGCGCTATGGCGGCCACATGGCCGTCGACGGCGTGAGCTTGGCCGTCGCCGAAGGGGCCGTCACCGGCCTGATCGGGCCGAACGGCGCCGGCAAGACCACCACCTTCAACGTCATCACCGGGCTCCAGGCCCCCACCCGGGGTCGGGTGCGGCTGGGTGGCACGGACATCACCAAGCTCCCGGCCCACAAGCGGGCGCGCGCCGGCGTCGGTCGCACCTTCCAGCGCTTGGAGCTGTTCGGATCGCTCAGCGTGCGAGACAACGTCCTCACCGCCGTCGAGCTCAACCGCGTGCCAGGCGAGGATCCCCGCCGCGTCGCCGAGCGCCACCTCGAGCGCGTGGGGCTGGCCGACCTGGGGGGCGTGCGCGCCGACTCGCTCTCCACGGGCAACGCTCGCCTGCTGGAGCTGGCCCGGTCGCTCGCCTGCCGCCCGCGAGTGCTGCTGCTCGACGAACCGGCCTCGGGTCTCGACGACGACGAGACCGAACGCTTCGCCGAGATCCTCGCCGAGCTCGCGTCCGGCGGCCTGGCCGTGCTGCTGGTGGAGCACGACGTGCCGCTGGTGATGCGGCTGTGCCACGACATCACCGTGTTGAACTTCGGGCGGGTCCTCGCCCAAGGATCTCCGGCGGCCATCCAGAAGGACCGGCTCGTCATCGACGCGTACCTGGGCCAGGGCACCGACGTCGGGGCGGCATCGTGAGCGCCGCTGCCCCCGGTGCCAACCCCGGCGCCGGCGCCGGCGCCGACGGGCCCGACGCCGGAGGCGCCCCGCTGCTCGAGCTGCGCGGGGTGACCGCCGCGTACGGGCGCATCCAGGTCCTCCACGGGGTCGACCTGGTGGTGCCACGCGGGGAGGTGGTCGCCCTCCTCGGCCCCAACGGCGCCGGCAAGACCACCACCCTGCTGGTGGCCACCGGGCAGCACCCGGCCACGTCCGGGTGCGTGCACGTCTCCGGTCGCCACGTCAACGGCGTCCGTCCCGAGGAGCTGGCCCGGCTCGGCCTGTGCACCATCCCCGAGGGGCGCGGCGTGTTCCGGAGCCTCACGGTGCGCGAGAACCTGCGCATGGCCTCGTACCGAGGGGTCGACGAAGCGATCCTGCTGGAGCGCGCCGTCAGCCAGTTCCCGCGCCTCGGGGAGCGGCTCGGCCAGGTGGCCGGCACCCTGTCGGGTGGGGAGCAGCAGATGCTGGCCATGGCTCGGGGCCTGGCCACCGACCCGGCCCTGTTGATCATCGACGAGCTGTCGATGGGCCTGGCGCCGCTCATCGTGGCCGAGCTCTACGAGCTGGTGGCCGGCATCGCCCGCCAGGGCGTGTCGATCCTGGTGGTCGAGCAGTTCGCCCGCACCGTCCTGGGCGTCGCCGACCGTGCCGTGATCATGCAGCACGGCTCGGTGGTGGCCGCCGGCGTCCCCGCCGATCTCGAGGCCGAGCTCTCGGCCGCCTACCTCGGAGCAACCACATGACCGACCCGAACCCGTCCCCGTCACCTGCGGCCCGCCTCGAGGCCGGTGTGGCCGACCTCCACGTCCCGGAGCCCAAGGCCGACACTGAGGCGTTGCTGCTGCGGCTCGGCCTGGCCCTGCCGGTCCTCGGCGTGGTGCTGATCCTCGTGGCGTGGTGGAACGCCGCCGGCACCCGGTACGTGGCCGACCAGATGCCGATGCTGATCTCGGGTGGGCTGTTCGGACTGGCCCTCATCATCGTTGGACTCGGGCTGTTCCTCCGCTTCTCCCTCGCCCGCGTGCTGCGCTTCTGGCTGGCGCGCCTGGTGGCCGAGCAGCAGGTGCAGACCGACCGCATCGTGGACGCTCTGGCCGCGGTGGAGGCCGCGGCCCGCGACGGCCGCGGCTGACCGTTGCCGACGATAGGGTCGCCGCTTCGGTGGACCGGCCACGGTCCCGAGCGGAAGGGTCCCATGTCCACAACCCCTCTCACGTCGAGGCGCATCGGGACCGCCGTGCTCGTCGCCCTGATCGCCTCGGTCGCCCTGGTGGGTGCCCGCCCGGCCGACGCCGGGCCCGCCGACCGCGACTCGCGCATCATCGGCGGCACGCAGGCCGCCCCCAAGGCCTGGCCGTCGCAGGTGGCCCTGCTCGACAACCGCAAGCCCGGTGCGCCCTCCAAGGCGTACTCGTGCGTGGGCACCGTGGTGAACCGGTACTGGGTGCTCACCTCCGCCCTGTGCGTCACCTTCACCGACGGTGCTCGGGTCCCCGCCACCGTCCTCGACGTGCTGGCCGGCACCCAACGCCTCGATCAGGGCGGGGAGCGCATCCACGTGGCCGAGATCCGCGTGGTGCCCGGGTTCAAGCCGGACACGTTCGACCGGAGCGTGGCCCTGTTGCGTCTGGCCACCCCCACCTCGGCCCCGGCCCAGCCGCTCACGGCCCAGGGCGCCGGGGTGCCCGTCGGGTCCGAGCTGGTGGTCAACGGCTGGGGCACCACCGTCGTCGGCCAGGACCTCGTGAGCCCCGACCTGCGGCAGGCCACGCTCACCCAGCTGTCCAACGACACCTGCGCCCAGGCCTACGGCTCGCAGTTCATCGCCGCCTCCCACACCTGCGCCTCCGGTGCGGGCCGGGACACGTGCAGCGGCGACGGTGGTGCACCGCTGCTCGTTCGGCGCGGCGCGCAGTGGGTGCTGGTGGGCCTCGGGCGGGCCGGCTCTGGCTGCGGCACGTACCCGACCATCTACGTGCGCCTGGAGTCCTACGCCACCTGGATCCGCCAGCAGGTCTCCCCGGCGTCGGTGATCACGGTGAGCGCCAAGCTCTCGGCCACCAAGGTGCCCGTGCGGGCGCCGGTCACGGTCCTGGGCACGGTGAAGCCGCCCAAGGCGAGCCCGGCCGTCGCGCTCCAGCGCAAGATCGGGGCCCGCTGGGTCGACATCGGCACCGGCCGGGTCGATCCCACGACCGGTGCCTACCGCATCGGCCTGCGCCCGTCGAACGTCGGCACCTACACCTTCCGCGTGCGCACCGCGGGCACCAAGGCGGTGAGCGCCACCTTCTACCTGAAGGTGGGCTGACGGGACCGGCGAACTGGAACGTGTTCTAGTCTCCAGGCCATGTCCGATGTCGAAGAACCGCACCTGATCGTCGAGCGGGACGGCCACGTCCTCACGGTCACCCTCAAC
>CAZIVZ010000155.1:0-7680 GCA_964542495.1 uncultured Aquihabitans sp. | reverse complement strand
CGAGATCGAGTACCGCCCGGCGGTCTCGGCCCCGTCGGCCTTGAACACGGCCGAGAGCGGGCCCATCGGGTAGTTCCGGCCCTCGCCGGGCCCCAGGACCACCGGTGGTCGCGCTGCGCCTCCGTCGGGTGCCGCCATGGACCGCTCCTTGCCTCGATCGGCCGGCTGACGAGGTGCCAGCGCCGGGACCAAGGTTGGCACCCACCGGCCGCGGTGTGCTCGGATCGCGCCGTGGTCGACACGCCCGTCCTCTCCAGCACGGTCCTCGACCGGGTGGGCGCCCAGGACCGGCTCCTGGTGCTGCTGCACGGCTACGGCGAGCCGATCGAGCAGCTCAGCTCGCGGGTGGACCTGCTCGATCCGGACGGCACCTTCAAGGTGGTGCTCCCGCACGCCCCGTTCGAGCGGGGTGGCCGCGCCATCTGGCACCGCGCGCTCACCGCTCGCGCCGAGGCCGAAGCCCAGTACGTGCAGAGCCTCGTCGCCATCGACCGCCACCTGGGCGAGCTCGAGCAGGACCTCGGTCTGCCCGTGGCCGACGCGGTGGTGGGCGGCTTCAGCCAGGGCGGCGGGCTGGCGCTGGGCCTGCTGTTGTCGGCCGACGTGCTTCACGTGCCCGCGGCCGCGTTCGGGGTGTGCAGCTTCCCGCCGGTGGTGGAGGGCTTCCGGGTGGACCGCGCCGCTTGCGGCGGGCGGCCGTACTTCCTCTCCAGCGCCCGCGCCGACCACTTCGCCGACATCGAGGTGTCGCGAGGTGGGGCCGCGCTGTTGCGAGACGTCGGCCTCGACGTGACCTACGTGGAGTCCGACGGCGCCCACGAGATGACCGACGAGGCAGCCCGCCAGATCGGTGCCTGGCTCGCCGGCGTCGGTCACGCCGACCGCGTTCCGGTGGGCGAGCGGGCGGGCCACGACCTGCTGGCCGGCATCGACGGCCTCGACGGCCGCTTCGCCGGCCTCTGGGACGTCGTCGGTGAGTGAGGCCGCCTCGAGATCGGGCCGGCCGGCGGCCGGGCAGGTGTGCGTGTTCGGTGCTGTCTGGTGACACCGGGCACGCGCACCTCGGGGTTGGTGGGGGAGGGCGGACCTCGTCAACCGAGTGGTTGACAACCAGTAGGCAGGGACGCATAGTTCAACCAATCAGTTGAACAAGGAGCTTGACGTGGGAGCTGATGCGCTGTCGAAGGTGTTCTCGGCCCTGGCCGACCCGACGCGGCGCGACCTGGTGGCCCGATTGGCGGTGGCGGACGCCACGGTCAACGAGCTCGCCGCGCCCTACGACGTGAGCCTCCAGGCCGTGTCCAAGCACCTCAAGGTGCTGGAGGACGCCGGACTGGTGAGCCGACGCCGTGAGGCGCAGCGTCGCCCGGTGCACCTCGAAGCGGAGGTCTTCGACCTGATGACCAGGTGGATCGAGCGCTACCGCCGCCAGGCCGAGGAGCGCTACCGGCGCCTCGACGCCGTCCTGGACTCGCTTTCCGACGATCTCGAACCGACCCCACCCGAACGAGGAGCTGCCCCATGACCGCCACCGAAGCCACCATCGCCGCCGATCCCAAGGTGCCGCTCGTGCGCATCACCCGGGAGTTCGCCGCCCCGCCGGCCAACGTCTTCCGGGCCCACGTGGATCCCGAGCTCGTGGTCCGGTGGCTCGGTCCGAGCCGCCACGAGATGGTGGTCGACCACTGGGACTGCCGCAACGGAGGGTCGTACCGCTACGTGCACCGCAGCGACGGCAACGAGCACTGGTTCAACGGCTGCTTCCACCTGGTGCGCCCCTCCGAGCTCATCATCCAGACCTTCACCTACGAGGGCATGCCCGACGACGTGGCGCTCGAGCGGCTGACGCTGGTGGACCTGGGCGACGGCCGCACCCGCCTCGAGGCCACCTCGCTGGTGGACAGCTTCGAGGGTCGCGACGCGTTCCTGGCCAGCGGCATGGAGGACGGTGTGCAGGAGGGTTACCAGCGCCTCGACGCGCTGCTCGCCACCGGCGCCTGAGCGCTCCGGCCGCCGCTGCGCGACCATGGCCCGATGCCCCACGACGACGCGGTGTTCTCACTGGCCGAGCGGCCCGTGCACCTGGGCCTCGGCGCCCGGGTGGTGCCCCAGGAGCCTTTCACCGGCATCGAGTGGTACGAGGCCTACGGCCGGCGCAACGCGTCCGACGGCGACGAGGGCCGGCTGGTGTCCATGTACACCTTCACCGAGGGCTGGGACACCTGGGAGATGCACCCCCACGGCGAGGAGCTCGTGGTGTGCCTCGACGGGGAGATGACCCTGCACCAGGAGCTCGACGGCGTGACCACCACGGTCACCCTCGGTCCCGGTGACGCGGTGGTGAACCCGCCCGGCACCTGGCACATCGCCGATGTCGAGGGCACGGCCCGCGCGCTGTTCATCACGTCGGGCCGCGGCACCGAGGCCCGCCCCCGCTGACCGGGACCGGGCCAGCTGGGACGGGCGACCGAGTCGGGGATGCGAGGATCAGCCCATGGGCATCTACCGCGAGCGCATCCTGCCGCACCTCGTCGACAAGGCATGCGGCAGCGCCGAGCTGGCCCGGTGGCGCGGTCGCGTCACCGAGGGGATGTCGGGGACGATCGTCGAGATCGGCTTCGGTTCGGGCCTCAACGTCCCCGTGTACCCGGCGGCGGTCACCGAGGTGCTCGCCGTGGAACCGGCGCTCCTGGCCCGACGGATGGCCGAGCGCCGGGTGGCGGCGAGCCACGCCCGGATCGTGCACGTCGGCCTCGACGGCCAGTCGCTCCCCATCGACGACCAGAGCTGCGACGGCGCCCTGTCCACCTTCACGCTCTGCACCATCCCCGACGCGCCGGCGGCGCTGGCGGAGCTGCGCCGGGTCCTGCGGCCGGGCGGTCGCTTCCACTTCCTCGAGCACGGCCTGGCTCCCGACACGCAGGTGGCGGCGTGGCAGCGACGCCTCGAGCCGCTGCAGCGGCGGCTGGCCGACGGGTGCCACCTGACCCGTGATCCCGTGGCCCTCGTGACCGCAGCCGGGTTCACCGTGGAGCGCCACGAGAGCCGCTACGCCAAGGGTCCGAAGCCCTGGACCTGGATGACGGAGGGCTTCGCCGTCGCACCTGCGTGATCGGCATGGACGGTAACCTCCCGGTTCGATCGAACTTCACGCGCGAAACCGACCAGAACGCGGCTGTGGCACACCACATTCGCTGGGGATGGCGGGGTCAGGGGAACGAGATGAGGGCACGGACCCCGCAGGTGGTGCTCCTCGGGGTTGCGCTGGTGTTCGCCTCGCTGGTCGGGTGCTCGGGCGACTCCGCCGACGACGCCGCCCCCACCACCACCTTGCCTCTCCAGGGGTCGCTGCCGCTGAAGGCCGCGGAGGTGGCCGACGTCGGCCGGTGCGACCCGATCGCCGCCGGGTGCCTGCTGCCGTTCCCGAACGACTACTACACGGTGGCCGACGACGACACGCCCACCGGTCGGCGGGTGGCGCTGGACCGTGAGTCGCTGCCCGCCAACGTCGACGGCGTCCACATGGACCCCACCCACTGGAACGAGCTCGACGGGTTCAGCCCGGCGGCGGCCGCGCTCGTGCAGATCCCCGACGTCGACCTCGAGGCGTCCGACGCCCCGACCGTGACCGATCCGGCGGCATCGCTGAAGCCGGAATCCCCGGTGGTCCTCCTCGACGCCACCACCGGCGAGCGCCTGGCCCACTGGACCGAGCTCGACTCGCGGGCCAAGCCCGACGCCGTGCCCACGCTGTTCGTGCGTCCCGCCCAGATCCTGCCCGAGGGGCACCGGATCGTGGTGGCCATGCGCAGCCTGGTGACCACCGACGGCGCGCCCGTGGAGCCCACCGACGCCTTCCGGGCCCACCGCGACCGCCTCCGCTCGGGCGTGCCCGCGGTGGAGCGGCGCCGCCCGGCCATGGAGCGGATCTTCGCCGACCTGGCCGAGGCCGACGTCGACCGCGACGACCTGGTGGTGGCCTGGGACTTCACCGTGGCCAGCGAGGAGGCGCTCTCGGGGCGTCTGCTCCACATCCGAGACGACGCCTTCGACCGGCTCGACGGCAAGGCGCCCGCCTTCCGCGTCACCGAGGTGGTGCCCTCGGACCGTGACGGCATCGCCCGGGAGGTCACCGGCACCTACGAGGTGCCGCTCTACCTCACCGACGGCGGCAAGCCCGGCTCCGAGCTCGCCCTGGAGGGGCCCGACGGCGTGCCCGCGAACACCGGCACCTACACCGCCACGTTCCGCTGCATCGTCCCCGCGTCGGCCACGGCCGACGACCCGGCCGGCGTGGGCCTGTACGGACACGGGCTGCTGGGCACGTCCGAGCAGGTGGGTGCCGCGACCACGGTGGCGGTGGCGGGCAACCGGGTGTTCTGCGCCACCGACCTGATCGGCATGGCCGAGGAGGACACGCCCAACGCGGCGCTGATCGTGACCGAGCTGTCGCGGTTCAACACGCTGGCCGACCGGCTCCAGCAGGGCCACCTCAACACCCTGGTGCTCGGGCGCCTCATGCACAGTCCCGACGGCCTCGGCACCGACCCCGCGTTCCAAGACGAGGGCACCTCGATCCTCACCGACGACCTGGTGTACTACGGCATCAGCCAGGGCGGGATCATGGGGGCGGCCACCACCGCGGTGGCTCAGGACTGGACCACCGCCGTGCTCGGCGTGCCGGCCATGAACTACGGGCTCCTGCTCGACCGCAGCGTCGACTTCGACGACTTCCGGGCGGTGATGGAGCCCGCGTACCCCGACCCGGCCGACCGCGCCGTCGCCCTCCAGCTGATCCAGATGCTGTGGGACCGGGGCGAGGCCACCGGCTACATCCAGCACCTCACGCGTCGGCCCTACGCCGACACCCCCGCCCACCGGGTGCTGCTGCACGCGGCGTTCGGCGACCACCAGGTGGCCAACGTGGCCACCGACACCGAGGCCCGCTCCATCGGTGCCCGTGCCGTGCGCCCGGTCCTGGCCGACGGACGTTCCACCGACAAGAGGCCGTTCTGGTCCATCAAGAGCATCCGCCGGTACCCCTACGCCGGGTCTGCGGTGGTCATGTGGGACAGCGGCGCCGAACCGCCGCCCACCGTGAACCAGCCGCCGCGCGAGGGGGAGGATCCCCACGGCGATCCCCGGGCCGACCCGGCCGCCATCCGCCAGATCGTGCGGTTCCTGGCGACCGGCGAGGTGATCGACGTGTGCGGGGGAGACCCCTGCACCGCCGAGCCCCAGGACTGATCCAGCGATCGCGAGGGGCGAGGGGTCCCGATCGGCCCCGGCGCCTCCAGACTGGTCCCATGGCCACCGTCCTCACCCCCGCCGAAGCGCTCGACTGGGCCTTCGCCCGGCCGCGCACGGCCAAGCTCGCCACCGTCGCCGCCGACGGTGCCCCACACGTCGCACCGGTCTGGGTGGCGCGTGATGGCGACCGACTCGTGTTCAACACCGGCGCCGACACCGTCAAGGGCCGGGCCCTCGCCCGAGACCCCCGGGTCTCGCTCTGCTTCGACGACGAGGAGCGGCCGTTCGCCTTCGTGCTCGTGGCCGGCACCGCCACCGTCAGCGACGATCTCGCCGAGGTGCGGCACTGGGCGCGCGTGATCGGGGGTCGGTACATGGGGGCGGATCGGGCCGACGAGTACGGCGAGCGCAACGGCGTGCCCGGCGAGGTGGTGGTCTCGGTGACCCCGACGAAGATCAGGGGCGTGCTGGCGATCGCGGAGTGAGCGGCTCGGGCTCGGGTGGGGTCGAGTCGTCGGGGCCGGCCGGGCACGGCGGCAGCGCACCCACCGTGGGCACGGTGAGGTCCGGTGCGGGCGGCGGCGTGCCGTCGGCGTTGAGCGGGGCCGCTGCGATCACGAAGATCATCGCCTGGCGGGGGAGCGGGCGGCCCTCGCAGATGCCCACGGTCCGCCCGAGCGCTCGGTTGCCCGACGCGACCGTGGCGGTGTGGCCGTGGACCCACCGGTACGGGTGCGTGTTGCCGACGATGGCGGAGCGGTTGCCGGTGAGCACGGTGCGGGCGACGGGTCGGCCCAGCGCCTCGGTGCGGTGGGGCGTGCCGATCACCACGGCGTGGCGGTCGGGCCCGGCGCCGGTGAAGGTGTTGTCGGCCACCACCGTGTCGTCGTCCTCCACCCGAACGCCGTAGGTCACGTCGTGGAACAGGTTGCCGCGAACGACGTTGGCCTCGGCCCGGTCGAGCACCACCCGCAGCAGCGGGCCGGTCACGTACGCGGGGTCGGTGCAGGCCATGGGCAGGGTGTTCTCGCCCATGCGGGACCCGACCCACACGCCGTTTCGGCCACCGGTGAAGGTGTTGCCCTCGATGCGGTTGCGGGTCGCGTGGTCCCGGCGCTCGAAGTACCGGCCGGAGTCGGGGTGCTCGCCGCAGTTCTTGTACAGGAGCACCCCGCCGTTGGCGTTGCCCTGGAACCGGTTGCCGGCGATGACGTTCTCGTAGGAGCCATCGACCGAGATCCCCTCGCGACCCACTCCCCAGAACCACAGCTGCACGCCGTTGAACGGGAACGCCTGGCCGCCCGGGCCGTTCTCACGGAACCCGTTGTCGACGATGAGGTTCCCCGTGACCCGGGACCACTTGGAGCCGGTCTCGAGGTAGATCCCGCTCGACCCCGCCCCGCGGACCACGCTGCGCCGGACCGTCACGCCGCTCACGTAGCCGTCGACGTAGACGCCCACGCCGCGCGAGCCGGTGAAGGTGCTGTCCTCCACGACGATGTCGGAGGTGGGGTGGAGGAACTCCTCACCCGGCTCCAAGGTGCGAAAGCCGATGCGGGTGACGCGGAGGCTGTTGATGAACCCCTCCACGCGGCAGTTGCGCACCCGGACGCGGGTCAGCGCCTCGGTGACGGGCGTGGCGATCTCGATGCCGCGCTGGCTGCTGGTGACCGGGCCGCGGATCACCGCGCCCTGGCAGTCGAGGGTGACGCCCGACCCGGTGATGTCGATGCCGGCGTAGGCGCAACGCGGGTCGAGCCGGGCCGACGAGGTGAGCTCCACCCGGCTGCCCGCGGCGTCGCAGCCGACCACCGGAAGGGCCAGCGCGCCCGATGACGCGGTGCGAGCGGGCCCGGCCACGACGAGCAGCCCGACCACCAGGGCGATGACCGCCGCGGCGCTCGAGCGCCGACGACGGGTCGGCGCCCGCCTGCTCACGGTGCGACCACGCCCCGGAGGCCGTCGGCGCCGAAGAGCGGTTCGATGGCGCCGGCCAGGCTCGGCCCGCGCCGCAGGCTGTGGCCGCCGTCGACGTTGATGCACTGCCCGGTGATCCAGGTCGACTCCGGGCCCACCAGGAAGCGGGCCAGGTTCGCCACGTCGACGGCCTCGCCGATGCGGTTGAGCGGGGTGTTCTGCTCGTAGCTGTCGAGCACCTCGCCGCCCTCGGTGATGAACGACACCAGCTCGGTGCGGATCAGTCCGGGGCAGATGGCGTTGACCCGCACGTCGCTCGGGCCGAGCTCGTCGGCCGCTTGGCGGCACAGCTGGTCGATGGCGGCCTTCGACGGGCCGTAGGCGCCGAACCAGGGATGGACCGTGGTGCTGGCGATCGACGAGATGGCCACGAACGAACCGCCCCCGCCCCGGACCATCTCGGCGCCACCGTGCTTGAGCCGCAGCGTCTGGAGGCCCACGGTGAAGGCGTCG
>CAZIVZ010000154.1:0-7685 GCA_964542495.1 uncultured Aquihabitans sp. | reverse complement strand
GCGGCCACGGCGCTGTTCGCCGCCACGATCGCCGTCGCCCAGAACGACATCAAGAAGGTCCTGGCGTACTCCACCGTCAGCCAGCTCGGCTACATGTTCCTCGCCATCGGGTCGGGCGCCTACGTGGCCGCCATCTTCCACATGGTCACCCACGCCTTCTTCAAGGCGCTGATGTTCCTGGGGTCGGGCTCGGTGATCCACGGCATGCACGACGAGCAGGACATGCGCCGCATGGGCGCGCTGCGCAAGGTCATGCCGATCACCGCCGCCACGTTCATCGTCGGCTGGCTCGCCATCGCCGGGTTCCCGTTCTTCTCCGGGTTCTTCTCCAAGGACGAGATCCTGCTGTTCGCCTTCGAGAAGCACCCAGCCCTGTGGGTGGTGGGCCTGGTCACCGCGCTGCTCACCGCCTTCTACATGAGCCGCCAGGTGTTCCTCGTCTTCTACGGCGAGCCGAGGTGGGATCGCCCGCTGGCCGAGGCCGTCCCCGAGCTGGCCGCCGAGCGCGAAGCCGCCGGAGTGCACGAAGGCCACGGGGTGGGCCCGTCGGGCAGGATCCACCCGCACGAGTCGGGTTGGAAGATGCTGGTGCCGCTGCTGGTGCTGGCCCCCCTCGCCTTCGCCGGGGGCATCATCGACACGCCCTTCTCGGACCGCGCCAAGTTCCTCGAGCACTGGCTGGAGCCGGTGGTGCACCTCGGTGAGGCCCACGTCACCCAGGGCACGGGCGCCAAGATCACCCTGGCCCTGTTCGCCACCGCCGCCGGCCTGCTCGGCATCACCGTCGCCGCCGCGGTCTACCTGCGCAAGCGCACCGACCTCGCCGCCAAGATCGAGCAGCCCATCTTCGCCAAGGGTTGGATGTACGACGCCACCATCACCTCGTTCATGGGCGGGCCGGGCCGGAAGGTCTTCGACGCCATCGCCTGGTTCGACAAGACCGTGGTCGACGGGGCCGTCAACGGGGTGGGGGCCATCGTGCGGGAGGGCTCGGGCAAGGCCCGGCTCGTCCAGACCGGGTTCGTGCGCAACTACGCGCTCGGCATCGCCTTCGGCGCGGTCGTGGTGACCGTCCTCCTCCTCACGCAGGCGGTCTACTGATGAGCGCCGTCGTGCTGGCCTCCGAGGGCGCCGCCCAGGTGAGCTTCCCCATCCTCTCGGCCACCGTGCTCACCCCCGTGGTGGGTTCGATCCTCGTCGCCCTGATCTCCAAGCGGCGCCCGGAGATCGCCAAGCAGGCCGCGGTGCTGTTCGCCACCGCCACCGGTGCCCTCACCCTCGGCGTGCTCGCCCTGTTCCACACGCACCAGGCCGGGTTCCAGCTCACCGACCAGGTCACCTGGATCGAGGACCCCCACATCTCGTGGGCCCTCGGCGTCGACGGCATCTCGCTGTGGCTCGTGGTCCTCACCGGGGTGCTGTTCCCGATCGCCATGTTCGGTGCACCGCCGCATCACGACGACAAGCCGTTCTACGCCTGGTTGCTCCTGCTCGAGGCCGGCTGCCTCGGAGCCTTCCTGGCCCGTGACCTGTTCCTGTTCTTCGTCTTCTTCGAGATCGTGCTGGTCCCGATGTACTTCCTGATCAGCGGCTGGGGCTACGAGGAACGGCGCTACGCGGCCAACAAGTTCTTCCTGTACACCATGTTCGGCTCCGCCTTCATGCTCGTCGGGGTGCTGGCCACCGCCTACCTCCACGCCAAGGGCGGTCCGGTCACCTTCGACCTCCAGACCCTGGCCGAGGGCCAGGGGGCCATCGCCAAGACCACGGCTCGCTGGCTGTTCCTCTCCTTCGCCATCGCCTTCGCGGTCAAGGTGCCCCTGTTCCCCGTGCACACCTGGCTGCCCGACGCCCACACCCAGGCCCCCACGGCAGGCTCGGTGATCCTGGCCGGCGTGATGTTGAAGCTCGGCACGTACGGCTTCTTGCGCTTCGGGCTCTACCTGTTCCCCGAAGCCGCGGTGTGGGCGGCGCCGGGGCTCGTCACCCTGGGCGTGATCGGCATCGTGTACGGCGCCATCTGCGCCACCATGCAGAAGGACCTCAAGCGGGTCGTCGCCTACTCCTCGGTGGCGCACCTCGGCTTCATCGCCCTCGGCACGTTCTCGCTCACCACCCAGGGGATCCAGGGCAGCGTCTTCCAGATGGTGGCCCACGGCATCTCCACCGGGTCGCTGTTCCTGCTGGTCGGGTGGATCTACGAGCGACGCCACACCCGTGAGATCGCCGCGCTCAAGGGCCTCCAGAAGCCGGCCCCGATCTTCGCCGCCGTGTTCACCATCGTGATGCTCTCGTCGATCGGCCTGCCCGGCCTCAACGGGTTCGTGGGCGAGTTCGTCATCCTCCAGGGCTCGTTCCTCACCCGGCGCTGGTGGGCCGTGGTGGCCGTCACCGGCGTCATCCTGGCTGCCCTCTACCTCCTGTGGGCCTACCAGCGGGTGTTCCACGGCGAGCCCGATGCCGACAACGCCGACTTCCGCGAGCTGCGCTTCACCGAGGGCCTCGTGATGGTGCCGATGATCGCCGCCATCGTGTTCATGGGCGTGTACCCCAAGCCGGTCTTCGACCGCATCGAGCCCTCGGTCACCCGGCTCGTGTCGCACGTGGAGGACAACTCCTCGTACCGTCAGCCCAAGGTCGCCACCGACGGCGAGGAGATCGTGCCCGAGTCCGAGCGCCGTCAAGAGGAGCACGCCGAGTCCGGCGGGGAAGCCACCGTCGAGACCGAGGGCGGTCACTGATGCTGTTCGCCCAGGTCCAGAAGCTGGCCACCCCGGAGGTGGCGTTCTCCACCATCGCTCCCGTGCTGATCATGCTGGGCGGTGCGGTCGTGCTGCTCGTGGCCGGCTCCCTGCTGCCGCGCCGACCCAGGGTCTCCTGGCACGCCGGGCTGACCGTGCTCACCGCCGCCGCCGCCATCGGGGCGTCGATCCCGCTGTGGTTCCGCGCCCGAGACGATGGCCCCATGCTGGTGGCGGCTGACGCCATCCGGGTCGACGGGCTTGCCGTCTTCCTCGGCATCGTGATCGCCGGCGGGGTGATCCTGACCGCCCTGCTCGCGGCCGGATACCTGCGCCGTGAGCGCCTCGAGGGCCCCGAGGCATACGTGTTGCTGCTGCTCTCGGCCGCTGGCGGGATGATGATGGCGGCCGCCAACGACCTCCTGGTGCTGTTCCTCGGCCTCGAGATCCTCTCGATCGCCGTGTACGTCCTCGCCGGCATCCACGTCCGGCGGGCCCGCTCTGGGGAGGCGGCGCTGAAGTACTTCGTGCTCGGCGCCTTCTCGTCGGCCTTCCTGCTGTACGGCATCGCCCTGGTGTACGGCGCCACCGGGTCCACCAACCTCACCGAGATCCGGTCGTTCCTCGCCACGAACATCCTGGCCAACGACCTCCTGCTGCTGGCCGGCATGGCCCTGCTCCTCGTGGGCCTCGGTTTCAAGGTCGCCGCCGCCCCCTTCCACTCGTGGGCGCCCGATGTCTACGAGGGCTCACCGAGCCCGATCGTGGCCTACATGGCCTCGGGCGTGAAGGCCGCCGGCTTCGCCGGGATCATCCGCGTCTTCGTGTTCGGCTTCGAGAGCTACCGGGTGGAGTGGCAGCCGCTGGTCTACGCCGTGGCCGTGGCCACCCTGCTCGTGGGTGCCGTGGTGGCCGTGAGCCAGACCAACGTCAAGCGGATGCTCGCCTACTCGTCGATCAGCCACGCCGGCTTCATCCTGCTCGGCGTCCAGGCCGCCACCGACAAGGGCGTCCAGGCCGCGCTGTTCTACCTGGCCACCTACTCCCTCACGGTGATCGGCAGCTTCGGCGTGGTCACCGTGGTGGGCCGCCGGGGCGACAACGCCCACGACCTCAGCGAGTACCGCGGGCTGGCGCGACGGGCGCCGTTGCTCGCCTTCGCCTTCTTGGTGTTCCTGCTGGCCCAAGCCGGCGTGCCGTTCACCTCGGGGTTCCTGGCCAAGTTCTACGTGCTGGGTGCCGCCGTCGACGCCCGGTCGTTCTGGCTGGCGCTCGTGGCCATGTTGTCGTCGGTGATCTCGGCCTACGTCTACCTGCGCATCGTGCTGGCCATGTACAGCGATGCCCCCGACGAGGCTGCTCCCCGGCTCCGGGTGCCGCTCGGGGCCAAGGCCGTCGTCACCGTCTCGGTGCTGGCCACGATCGGCCTGGGCCTGGTCCCCGGCCCGCTCACCGCCGCCACCAAGACCGCCGTCACCCCGGCGGTGGCTCCGGCCGACCCCGCCGACACCGCCGCCGCCACCGGCGGCTGAGCCCCGCCGACCCGGCCCCCCGCCTGCACCCTGGTCCGGCCCCGGGTTCTGCTTGCAGGAGGTGACCCGGGGGGCCGCCTGGTGCAAGCAGAACCTGGCTGGGTCCGGTCGATCCGGCTTCTCCTTGCAGGAGGTGACCCCTGGGGCCACCCGGTGCAAGGAGAACCTGGTTGGGGCCGGGTGGGTCTCCGGTGGGCTGTGCCGGGCGTTCAGGCCGGCTTGCGGGCGCGGACCAGGTAGTGCGAGTAGGGGGTCAGGCGATGTTCGGTGCGCTCCGCTCGCTCCACCACGAGGCCCGCGGCGGTGAGCAGCGCGGCCATGTCGGCCGGGCTCTGGCAGGTGATCGGCTCGGGACCGGCCACCAAGCGGTCGTGGATCCGGTTCCAGTGGTACTTCCACGCCGGTCCGGTGTCGAGGTCCTTCACCAGCGCCACCCCACCGGGAACGAGCGCCTCGGCCACGGCGGCCGCCACCCGGGCGTGGCGCTCGGGCGGGAAGTGGTGGAAGGCGTCGCACACCAGCACCACGTCGTAGCGCTCGGGGCGGTGGAAGTCGGTGGCGTCTCCGTGGTCCAGCGAGACCCGGGGGCTGCGGGCGTGGGTGGCGGCGAGGAGGTCGACCTTGGCGCGGTCGAGGTCGATGCCCTCGAACGTGAGGCCGGGCTCGAGCTCGGCCAGGTACCGCTCGAGCATGCAGAGCCCGCTCCCGAGCGACAGCACCCGCCCGGTCCGCCCTCGCAACTCGCCCGCCAGCGGCCCGAGCGGTGCCACCACGTAGCGAGCCGCCACGAACGCGCGGACACCGATCGGTGCGCCCCGGTAGCTGGCGAAGGCGCGCCGCGCCGCGCCCAGGTGGATGCTCACGCCCCGGTGCTCACCGGCTGGGTGGGGGTGGTGTCCACGACGCCAGACCCTACCGGTCGGGCTCGAACGGCCCGCAGGACCATCGCCAGCGCACCGGCGACCGTCGCCGCGAACAGCACCAGCAGGCCGAGTGGCGCCACCGGCGGCTGCCATCTGGGGTCGAACAGCGCGTCGGCCAGCCCGAGCGATCCGGGACCCCGGGACGTGTAGCGCCGGAGGACGGTGAGGAAGGCGAGCAGGTGCACGATGGCCAGCGTCGCGCCGGCCGTGGCCACCGCCATCAGGCCCATCGACCACCCGCGACCAGCGGTCGATGCCGCAGACGCCTCCGGGTGCCGGGGAGGGGAGCAGGCGGCCACCAGGACCGCTCCCACCAGCAGGGGGAGCGCGTACCGGCCCTGCCAGAAGAACCCGATCGGGGGCACGCTCAGCCCTTCGGCCGTCACCTGGATCGCCAGGCCCGCGGCCAGCACCAGCCCGCTCGCGAGTCGGGCGCGTGCCGTCGCCCGAACCCATCCGGCGGCGATGACCGCGACGGCCACCGCCACCCAGGCCCCGGCCACCACCGGGTGCAGCGCGCCGTCGTTGGTGCCGAACACGCCCACCGCCTGGCGGAGGTACCACGGCAGGTAGCCGAGGGCGGTGGACCAGCCGGTGCCGGGGCGATCCGGTAGGGCGTAGTGGCGCTGGAGGTGGGCGAGCCACGCGCTCGACAGCGCCACGGCCACGGCCAGCACCCCGGCCCAGACCCACACGTCCCGGCGCCGTCCCAGCTCGGCGGTGCGCCTCCAGCCGGCCACCACGGCCACGCCGGCGAGCACGCACGCGGCGAACAGCGGGCCGAGCCCACGGGCCAGCGCCAGCAGGGCGAGGGCCACCCCGAAGCGGGCCAGTCGGCGGCGGCCGACGGGCACGGCGGGGTCGGCGAGCACCAGCCCGGCGGTCCAGGCGGTGATGGCCGCG
Organism: uncultured Aquihabitans sp.; assembly: GCA_964542495.1. Lineage (GTDB taxonomy): Bacteria > Actinomycetota > Acidimicrobiia > Acidimicrobiales > Iamiaceae > Aquihabitans. The sequence continues at coordinate 1,586 of CAZIVZ010000154.1, read as the reverse complement.
GCGGTCTCCAACCCGCTCGGGTTGGTGCTGGCCGCGAGGTAGAGGACCATCGGCGTGACCGTCACGGCCAGGGCGAGCGAGGCGAGCTGGCCGCGCCCGGCCTCGCGCAACGACCGAGAGGCCGACGCCAGCAGGGCGGCCACGGGCACGATGCTGAGCAGGCGCATCAGGTACATCCCGGTCACGCCCGGTGCCAGCGTGCCCAGGCCCACCCAGGCGTAGAAGAACGGCTGGCCCCGATACTGCACCGTCTGCACCGTCACGAGCTCCTGGCTCGAGGAGATCGGCGGGCAGGTCGACGGGGGAAGGGGCAGGGGCCGCTGCGGGGATCCGTCCACCAGCGGGCCGAGGAAGCAGCGCCAGTGGTCCACCGATGCCTCGCCGTAGGTGTCGGGCACCGCCACGTCGACCACCAGCGGCGGGACGCCGGCTTGGCGGGTGCCGATCAGTTCGCCGCGCACCACCGCCGCGGCTCGGCGGGCCTGCTCGACCTCGTCGGGACCGGTGACGGGAGGCGTGGCCGCGGCCCAGGCGATGCCCACGAGCGACCACAGCGCGAACAGCGTCCACCACGACCGTCGTTGGCTCTGGATGGGTCGTTGGGGCACCGGCACCGCCTGGGAGGAAGCCGGCGGAGCCTACCGCCGGTCTCCCTTTGGCCCCTCGTGAGCCCTCTCACTAAGGTTCGACGCCGTGTCCGAGTTCCTTCGCGACTACCTCACCGTGGCCATCTTCGGCGCGCTGGCCGTGGGCCTCCTGGCCCTCGTGCTCAGCATCGGGAAGTTGGTCCGTCCCGTCAACGCAACAGGGGACAAGTACGTCTCCTACGAGAGCGGCGTGGACCCCGTGGGTCACTCGTGGGCCCAGAGCCCGATCCGCTACTACGTCTTCGCGCTGCTGTTCGTGCTGTTCGACGTGGAAGCCGTGTTCATCTTCCCGTGGGCCATCCAGCTCGAGGACTACGGGTCGTTCGGAGCCATCGAGATGGGTGTGTTCATCGTGCTGTTGGCCCTCGGGCTCCTCTACGCCTGGCGAAAGAAGGTCCTCCAGTGGATCTGACGATCCGGACCGCTCACCGCCTGTCGGGACGCTGCTGACATGGGCCTCGTGGAGAGCGGCAAGCTGCCGAAGCCGCTGACGTCGTTGCTGAACACGTCGCGCAAGTACTCCCTCTGGATCTTCCAGTGGGGCCTGGCCTGCTGCGCCATCGAGATGGGCGCCGCCCTGGGATCTCCTCGCTACGACGTGATGCGCCTCGGCGTCATCCCGCTGCCGGCCAGCCCCCGCCAGGCGGACCTGGTGTGCGTGTCCGGCACGGTCACCGACAAGATGGTCCCGGCCATCCGTCGCCTCTACGACCAGATGCCCGACCCGAAGTACGCGATCGCGATGGGGGCGTGCGTCATCGGCGGCGGTCCGTACAGCCGCTTCGGCTACCACGTCGTCCAGGGCGTGGACCTCGTCATCCCGGTGGACATCTACGTGCCGGGGTGCCCGCCCCGGCCCGAGGCGCTGATCGACGCGATCCGCAAGCTGCAGGAGCGGATCCGCGTCCGCGGCGGCACGTCCCTGCCGCCCGACGACCA